>NZ_JAVRHI010000513.1:0-96299 GCF_034105845.1 Streptomyces sp. CRN 30
CGGCCCACCGGCCTCCCGGCCTACCGGGCGGCCCACCGGCCCCCCGGCCCACCGGGCGGCCCACCGGCCCACCGGCCCACCGGGCGGCCCACCGGCCCACCGGCCCACCGGGCGGCCCACCGGCCCACCGGGCGGGCGGCCGGGCAGCCGGGCGGTCGTCGGCGCGGCGGGACCCGGATGGCCTGCGGCGGGGGAGGGTACCGGAGCGGGCGGGCGGTGCCGGCGGGTGCGCGCTTCCCGGAGTGAGCTGGCCCACAGCTGTCGTAAAGTTGGGGCCGGTCGATACCTGACCGCGGCAGATCGGAAGGCAGCAGGCGTGACCGTCGACGACACGGGCTCCGGCACGGACGGGGACGGCGAGGTGGACCATCCCGCCGAATCCGGCGACGACCCGCTCGCCGTCCGGCTGGAACAGCTCATCCTGGGCGCCGAGCGCCGCTACACCCCCTTCCAGGCCGCCCGCAGCGCCGGGGTCCCGATGGATCTCGCGGAGCGCTTCTGGCGTGCCATGGGCTTCGCCGACATCGGCCAGGCCAAGGCGCTGACCGAGGCCGACGTACTGGCCCTGCGGCGCCTCGCTGGACTGGTCGAGGCCGGGCTGCTCAGCGAGGCCATGGCGGTGCAGGTCGCCCGGTCCACCGGGCAGACCACCGCCCGGTTGGCCGAGTGGCAGATCGACTCCTTCCTGGAGGGGCTGACCGAACCCCCCGAGCCCGGGATGACCCGGACCGAGGTGACGTACCCGATCGTCGAGCTGCTCCTGCCCGAGCTGGAGGAGTTCCTCGTCTACGTCTGGCGGCGCCAGCTCGCCGCCTCGGCCGGCCGGGTCGTCCAGACCGGCGACGACGACGAGATGGTCGACCGGCGCCTCGCCGTCGGCTTCGCCGACCTGGTCGGGTTCACCCGGCTGACCCGCCGGATGGAGGAGGAGGAGCTCGGTGAGCTGGTCGAGGCGTTCGAGACCACCGCCGCCGACCTGATCGCCGCCCGCGGCGGACGCCTGGTCAAGACGCTCGGCGACGAGGTCCTGTACGCGGCCGACGACGCGGGCACGGCCGCCGAGATCGCCCTGCGGCTGATCGAGACCCTCGCCAACGACGAGACCATGCCGGAGCTGCGCGTCGGCATGGCCTTCGGCACCGTCACCACCCGGATGGGCGATGTCTTCGGCACCACCGTCAACCTCGCCTCCCGGCTCACCTCGATAGCTCCCCGGGACGCCGTCCTCGTCGACACCGCCTTCGCGGAGGAGCTGATCCGCACCGGGGACGCCCCCGCCTCCGAGGCGGTCGCGGCGGAGGAGGCCGCCGCCGCGGAGAAGGAGGGCGAGGAACCGCCGGTCTACCGCTTCGCGCTCCAGCCGATGTGGCAGCGCCCGGTCCGCGGTCTCGGCGTCGTCGAACCGTGGCTGCTGACCCGCCGGGGCGAGCACTCCTGAACCGGCTCCTTCCCGCGCCCGGCCCCGCCTGCGATGATCGATGCGGTCAGGCTCGTTAACCGGCGTTAACAGTCGTCAACAGGAGGGGTGGCATGAGCGAGGAGCGCTACGGGGAGTTCGTCCGGGTCCGGCGCCACGAGGACGGGCACGTCGCGGAACTCGTCCTCGACCGGCCGAAGGCCATGAACGCCGTCTCGATCGGCATGGCCCGCTCCGTCGTCGCGGCCTCGGCGGCACTGGGCGAGGACCGGGACGTACGGGTCGTGGTGGTGACCTCGTCCAGCGAGCGGGCGTTCTGCGTCGGCGCGGACCTCAAGGAGCGCAACTCCTTCACGGACGCCGACATGCTCCGCCAGCGGCCGGTCAGCCGCGGCGCCTACACGGGCGTACTGGAGCTGCCGGTGCCGACGGTCGCGGCCGTGCACGGCTTCGCGCTGGGCGGCGGCTTCGAGCTGGCGCTCTCCTGCGACGTGATCGTGGCCGACCGCACGGCCGTGGTCGGCCTGCCCGAGGTCTCCGTCGGGGTGATCCCGGGCGGCGGCGGCACCCAGCTGCTGCCCCGCCGGGTGGGTGCGGCCCGCGCCGCCGAGCTGATCTTCTCGGCCCGCCGGGTCGAGGCCGCCGAGGCCCATGAGCTGGGCCTGGTCGACCGGCTCGTGGACGCGGGCCGGGACCGGGAGGAGGCCCTCGCCCTGGCCGCCCGCATCGCGGGCAACTCCCCGGTCGGCCTGCGCGCCGCCAAGCGCGCGCTGCGCCTCGGCCACGGTCTGGACCTCAGGGCCGGCCTGGAGGTCGAGGACGCGGCCTGGCACACGGTGGCCTTCTCGGCGGACCGCGCGGAGGGCGTGGCGGCCTTCAACGAGAAGCGGAAGCCGGACTGGCCCGGGGAGTAGTTCTTCAGCCGGTCCTGGCGTGCTGGTCTTCCGTGCCGGTTCGCTGTCGGCCCGTCCGGCGTTCGAGGACGAGGCCGTTCAGGCCGATGGACCCCGCAAATGTCACCATATCCCCCATATGTACCTAGCCTGGCCGAATGGGAGAGGACAGCCGCCTGGCGGCAGTAGTCGCGCTGGCGCAGGGCATGGCCGCCGCTCACGGCCTGCGCGACGCCTGGCGCGCGGCCGCGCTCGGCGGCTGCCGCGCACTCGGCGGCAGCTTCGCCGCCCTGTCGGTCTGGGAGCGGGAACTGGGCCGCCTCCGTGTGCTCGTCAACGTGGGGCTGCGCGCCCCGGACGAGGAGGAGTTCCCGGACGACGAGTCCTACCCGGTGCACCAGTTCGCGGAGATCACCGAGTTCCTGCACGAGCGCTGGGCGGGCGGCGGCGAGCCGGACGCCTGGGTCGAGACGGCCGAGGGCACGGCGGCCGGCCGCCCCGGCTACGTCCACCAGCGCGTCGCCGCCCTGCGCCGCCGGGGCCGCGGCTGCTGCGTCGTCGCCCCGATCGTGCTGCACGGCCGCGCCTGGGGCGAGCTGTACGTGGCGCGCCCCGTGGGCGAGCCCGTCTTCGCGCGGGCCGACGCCGACTTCGCCACCGTCCTGGCCTCCGTCGTCGCCGCCGGCATCGCCCAGACCGAGCGGCTCGAAGAGGTGCGGCGCCTGGCGTACACCGACGCGCTGACCGGTCTGGCCAACCGCCGGGCCGTCGACGCCCTGCTCGACGAGGCCGTGGAGCGGCACCGCCGGGAGGGTGTCGTCGTCAGCCTCGTCGTCTGCGACCTGAACGGACTCAAGCGGGTCAACGACACCCACGGGCACGCGGTCGGCGACCGGCTCCTGGAACGGTTCGGCTCGGTGCTGTCGCTGTGCGGCGCGATGCTGCCCGGCGCGCTCGCGGCGCGGCTCGGCGGTGACGAGTTCTGCCTGCTCGCGGTCGGACCGGAGGCCGACACCGTGGTCGGGGCCGCCGAGGAGCTGTGCCGCCGCGCCGCCGAGCTGGCGCTGGGCGACGGGGTCGCCTGCGGGGTGGCCTCCACCGGCGACCCGATCGGGCCGGTCGGCTCGGCCCGCAGGCTGTTCCGGCTCGCCGACGCGGCGCAGTACCGGGCCAAGGCGTCGCGGGCCGGCCGGCCGGTGGTCGCGGGCCGCGAGGGGGCCGACGACCCCGTCGTACGGCTCGCGGACGAGCCGCCGCGGAAGGGGGACGGGGAGCGGCGCCGGTTCCGGGGCATGCACGCCCCGTAGCGGCGGATCGGTAAGGGGTGCACCGGCTCCCCGGTAGTGACACCGGTAGATTCACCTCGTACGCTCCTGAATATGAATATGCACACTGTGGTGGTGGGGACCACCGGGGTCACCGCTCGTGACGTTCTCGCCGTGGCGCGCGGCGGCGCCCGGGTCGAGCTGTCCGACGAGGCGCTGGCGGCTCTGGCCGCCGCCCGCGAGATCGTCGACGCGCTGGCCGCCAAGCCGGACCCCGTGTACGGCGTGAGCACCGGCTTCGGCGCTCTGGCGACCCGGCACATCAGCCCCGACCTGCGCGCCCGGCTGCAGCGCAACATCGTCCGCTCGCACGCCGCCGGGATGGGCCCCCGGGTGGAGCGGGAGGTCGTACGGGCGCTGATGTTCCTGCGGCTGAAGACGGTCTGCTCCGGGCGGACCGGCGTCCGTCCCGAGGTCGCCCGCACCATGGCCGACGTGCTCAACGCCGGAATCACCCCCGTCGTGCACGAGTACGGCTCCCTCGGCTGCTCCGGCGACCTCGCGCCGCTCTCGCACTGCGCCCTGGCGCTGCTGGGGGAGGGCGACGCCGAGGGGCCGGACGGGACGGTGCGCCCCGCCGGTGAACTCCTCGCCGAGCACGGCATCCGCCCCGTCGAACTGCGCGAGAAGGAGGGCCTCGCCCTCCTCAACGGCACCGACGGCATGCTCGGCATGCTGGTCATGGCCCTCGCCGACCTCGACCGCCTCTTCACCAGCGTGGACATCACCGCCGCGCTGACCCTGGAGGCGCTGCTCGGCACCGACCGGGTGCTCGCGCCCGAGCTGCACGACGTCCGCCCGCACCCCGGGCAGGCCGCCAGCGCCGCGAACATGCTCGCCGTGCTGAAGGGCTCCGGGCTGACCGGTCACCACCAGGACGACGCGCCGCGCGTCCAGGACGCCTACTCGGTGCGGTGCGCCCCGCAGGTCGCGGGCGCCGGCCGGGACACCCTCGCCCACGCCCGGCTGGTCGCCGACCGCGAGCTGGCGGCGGCGGTGGACAACCCGGTCGTGCTGCCCGACGGGAGGGTCGAGTCCAACGGGAACTTCCACGGCGCGCCGGTCGCCTACGTCCTCGACTTCCTCGCCATCGCCGCCGCCGACCTCGGCTCGATCGCCGAGCGGCGCACCGACCGGCTGCTGGACAAGAACCGCAGCCACGGTCTGCCGCCGTTCCTCGCCGACGACCCCGGCGTGGACTCGGGGCTGATGATCGCCCAGTACACGCAGGCCGCCCTGGTCAGCGAGATGAAGCGGCTCGCCGTACCGGCCTCCGCGGACTCGATCCCGTCCTCCGCGATGCAGGAGGACCACGTCTCGATGGGCTGGTCCGCGGCGCGCAAGCTGCGTACGGCGGTCGACCACCTCACCCGGGTGCTCGCCGTCGAGCTGTACGCGGCCGCCCGCGCGCTGGAACTGCGCGAGGGACTGCTCCCGGCGCCCGCCTCGCGGGCGGTCCTGGCGGCGGTCCGCGAGGCGGGCGTCGAGGGCGCGGGGCCGGACCGGTTCCTGGCACCGGACCTGGCCGCGGCGGAGGCGTTCGTCCGGGACGGCCGGCTGGTCGCGGCGGCGGAGACGGTCACCGGACCGCTGATGTGACGCGGCACGCCCTGAGCCCGCGTCAAATCTTCGTCAAGTCGGTCAAGAGAAGGAAAAGGCGTCAGAATCCGAGGCGTTCGCGGCGGACGGAGTACACCACGAAGCCCGCGCCAAGACCCAGGCAGGCGGTGCCGCCGATGACGTACGGAGTGCTGTCGAAGCTGCCCGTGTCGGCCAGCCGGGTGCCGGACCCGACCGCCTCGGCGTCCACCGAGGCCATCCTCGCCTCCTCGGTGACCTGCGGAGACGGGCTCGACGGGCCGGTGGACGGGGTGTTTCTCGCCGGAATGTCCTGGGTCGCGTTGGCGGACGGGACGAACCACAGGGCACACAGCAGGGAGCCTGCCGCGGCGGCGGTCAGCAACGAACGGCGAGCGGATGACACGGAATATCGATCCCCTTGTGGCGCTGGCGAATTGGCCGTGTGGGGCGATGTTAGTGAAAGGCGCGGGTCACAGGAAAGTCACGGGACCTCGCGGCCGTACGCTCCGGGCATGAGCACAGTAGAGACATCACGGTATGTACGGATTCGCGTGGATGTCGTCCTGGAGGTCGAGGACGGCGAGGCGGTCACCCGCGCCGCGCTGCGCCGGATCGCCGCGGACGCCGGGCTGCCCGAGGCCGAGCGGGACGGCGCCGAGGCGGCCGTCTCCGGGGACACGGCCGAGGCGCTGGCCTACCTCGTCGACCCGTTCGACCTGGTCAGTGAGGTGCCCGGGGTCGAACTCCAGCAGGCGTCCTGGAGCAGCGAGCGGATCGACTACGACCCCGGTTCGCCCGAGTGGGACCTGGACGAGGATGATGGCGCCGTAGACGGCGACGACTACGGCCGTGCGGACGGCGCGGGGGACGAAGACGACGCGGAAGTGAAGGTCGGCTGACGCGCTTTGGGGAAACCGTGACCCCGGGCGGCAACCGCCGCCCGGGGTTCTGTCGTCTCACCCGACGCACTGACCGACACCGGCACCAGGCAGTCCGCCCGTCGGACGTGGTGTGGCCCACACCTGGGGGCTATGTGGAACGGGACGAACCGGTCGTAGCGTTGAACAGGTTGACGGGGAATCTCGGGGTTTCCGGAATCGGTAGCGATGGAGAAGCGTGTGATGACGAACAGTAAGCGGCGCAAGGGCCTCGTGGCCGCGTCCGCTCTGCTCGGCGGGGTGCTGGTGCTCTCGGCGTGTTCCGGCGGTGACGACACCTCCGGCGGGGGTGGCGGCGACTCCTCGGCCCAGGTCGACAAGGCGGCGGCCGAGAAGACCTCCGAGGCCCAGATCAAGATCACGCCGAAGAACGGCTCGTCCAACGCCTCCATCAACAACTCGGCGGCCGTGACCGTGGCCAAGGGCACGCTCACCGAGGTCGAGATGACCACCTCGGACGGCACCGCGGTCGACGGCGAGATATCCGCCGACAAGACGAGCTGGAAGCCGAACGCGCAGCTGGAGCGCGCCACCACCTACAAGGTGACCGCGACCGCCGAGGACTCCGACGGCCGCGCCGCCCACGAGAACGCCTCGTTCACCACCGTCTCCCCGGACAACAGCTTCATCGGCAGCTTCACGCCGGAGGACGGCTCCACGGTCGGTGTCGGCATGCCCGTGTCGATCAACTTCGACAAGGAGATCACCGACAAGGCCGCCGTCCAGAAGGGCATCACGGTCAACACCGACGGTGGCCAGGAGGTCGCCTGCCACTGGTTCTCCACCCAGCGCATGGACTGCCGCCCCGACGACTACTGGAAGGAAGGCTCGACCGTCACCCTGAAGCTGGCCCTCGACGGCGTCGAGGGCGCCGACGGCGTCTACGGCGTCCAGCAGAAGACGGTCACCTTCAAGATCGGCCGCAACCAGGTCTCCTACGTCGACGCGAAGACCAAGCAGATGAAGGTCACGCAGGACGGCAAGACCATCAAGACCATCCCGATCTCGGCCGGCTCCCCGGACAACAAGACCTACGAAGGCCAGATGGTGATCTCCGAGAAGTACAAGGAGACCCGGATGGACGGCTCGACGGTCGGCTTCACCGACGACGACGGCAAGGGCGAGTACGACATCAAGGACGTGCCCCACGCCATGCGCCTGAGCACCTCCGGCACCTTCATCCACGGCAACTACTGGGGCGACAAGTCCATCTTCGGCAGCCAGAACACCAGCCACGGCTGCGTGGGCCTGTCCGACACCAAGGGCGCGAACGACAGCGGGACCGCCGGCTACTGGATGTACGAGCACTCCATCATCGGTGACGTGATCGTGGTCCAGAACACCGGCGACGACACCATCGCGCCGGACAACGGCCTCAACGGCTGGAACATGGACTGGTCCGAGTGGAAGGCGGGCTCGGCGATCTGACGCCCCCGCACACCGCTTCCCGGCAGCCGCCGTTCGCCCTCGGGGCGGACGGCGGCTCCTTCTGTGTCACGCGCCTTCGTGTCGCGCGCTTCTGTGTCACGCGTTTCTGTGTCACACATCGGCATCTCTCAGCCTTCTCATGGTTCTCTTATGCGCGGCTTATGTCGCCATCACGGACCGTCCCTACTTTGCGGCCATGTTCTTCACCTACCTGAGGCGCGAGCTGCGCCGCCGTAGAAAGGCGGCCCTCGTCGTCGCCTCCGGTCTCGCGCTGGGCATCGCCCTCGTCATCGTGGTCAACTCCGTCTCCTCCGGAATGGGCAAGGCCCAGGACAAGGTGCTGGAGTCGCTGTACGGCCTGGGCACCGACATGACCGTCACCAAGGCCGCCGAGGCACCCTCCGGGTCCGGGTCGGGCTCGGACGGGCAGGAGCGCCCCCGCTTCGAGTTCGACGCGCAGGACAGCGACTCCGACGAGGAGCAGTCCAGCGACCGCGTGATGGTGCAGGGCTTCCAGTCGCTGGCCGGCTCGACCGTCGAGAAGGTCGCCGGCCAGAGCGGCGTCGCCGACGCGGTGGGCGGCCTCAGCCTGCAAGTCATGAAGGTCAGCGGCCAGTTCACGCGGGGTCAGTTCCAGCAGGGCGGCGAGAGCCAGGGCCAGGGCCAGGAAGGGGGCCTGGGCGGTCCCGGCGGCGGTGGCCAGGACTCCCAGAGCGGTGAGGTCCAGGGCGGCGGCGCCAACTTCGACGTCAACAGCTACTCCGTCTACGGCACCGACGTCACCAAGACCACGCTCGGCCCGCTGACCTCCTCGAAGATCACCAGCGGCCGTACCTTCAAGACCTCCGAGACGGACGCGAAGGTCGCCGTCGTCGACTCGGCGTACGCCAAGGAGAAGGAGCTGAAGAAGGGCTCCACCCTCACCGTCAGCGACACGAAGTTCAAGGTCATCGGCATCGCCACCGCCGACAGCGGGGACTCCGCGGCCAACGTCTACATCCCGCTGAAGCAGGCCCAGACCCTCGGTGACGCCAAGAACAAGGTCACCACGATCTACGTCCAGGCCTCCGACTCCCAGCAGATCGACAGCGTCAAGTCGGCCATCCAGAAGAACATCTCGGGTACGACGGTCACCACCTCCGCCGACCTCGCCGACACCGTCTCCGGTTCGCTGTCCACCGCCTCCTCCCTCGCCACCAGCGTCGGCAAGTGGCTCTCCATCATCGTCCTGATCGCCGCCTTCGTGGTCGCCGGTCTGCTCACCTCCTCGGCCGTCTCCCGCCGCGTGCGCGAGTTCGGCACCCTGAAGGCGCTCGGCTGGAAGTCCGGCCGGGTCACCCGCCAGGTGGTCGGCGAGGCCGTCGTCAACGGCCTGGTCGGCGGCGTCCTCGGCATCGCGCTCGGCCTGGCCGGCGCCTACCTCGTCACGGCGGTCAGCCCCAGCCTGGAAGCCTCGATCGGCAGCACGGGCGGCGGTGGCGGCGGCATGGGCGGCCCCGGCGGCGGTGGCGGCATGGGCGGCGGCCCCGGCCGGCAGACCGCGTCCAAGACCCTCGAAGTCGCGCTCACCGCGCCGGTCAGCCTCACCACCATCGCCCTGGCCGTCCTCCTCGCCGTGGCCGGCGGGCTCATCGCCGGCGGCTTCGGCGGCTGGCGCGCCTCGCGGCTCCGCCCGGCGGACGCGCTGCGCCGCGTGGAGTAGCGAGCGCCGCGTCGGCCCACGGGGCCCGGCCTCCCGAGCCCACGGGGCCCGGCCTCCCGGTATCCGGGGCGCGGGCCCCATCCCCTTCACGTTTTTCCAGGAGTCGGACCATGTACGAACTCAGAGGCGTCACCAAGCGCTACACGCGCGGCAAGGCCACCGTCAACGCCCTCGACGGCATCGACCTCACCATCGCCGACGGCGACCGGCTCGTCATCCAGGGCCCCACCGGCGGCGGCAAGTCCACGCTGCTGCAGATGCTGGGCGCCCTCGACCGCCCCACCTCCGGCGAGATCGTCCTCGACGGCACCGATCTGGCCACGCTCTCCGAGGCCCGGCTGACCAAGGTGCGCAGCGAGACGATCGGCATCGTCTTCCAGTCGTTCAACCTGATCCCGACGCTGACCGCGCAGGAGAACGTCGAGACCGCCCTCGTACCGCTCGGCGTCAAGACCAAGGAACGGCGCGAGCGGGCCGCCGAGGCGCTCGCCTCCGTCGGCCTCGGCGAGCGGCTCGGACACCTGCCCAGCGAGATGTCCGGCGGCCAGCAGCAGCGCGTCGCCATCGCCCGCGCGCTGGTGAAGCAGCCGAAGGTGCTGCTCGCCGACGAACCCACCGGAAACCTCGACGAGTCGATGCGCGACGAGATCATGGAGGTGCTCGAACGGATGTGGAAGGAGCTGGGGCTGACCTTCGTCATGGTCACCCACGACTCCTCGATCGCGAAGAAGGCCCCGCGCCTGGCGACGATCCGCAAGGGCAAGATCACCGTCCGGGAGAACGCCGAGGCGTGAGGCCCGTGGCCCGCCCGACGGCCGTAGGGCCGATGGGTTGCCCCCGGCAACCCATCGGTCCGGTAACGGTGTTCCGGCGGCCGCGTAACAGTATTCCGGCGGTTCTCTTACCTTCCTCTCATCCGTTGAGCGGGTGATCACGCCCCCGGCATACTGCGAGGCCCGGGGGGTGCGCACAGGTGCGCGAGACCTCCCCCCGGACGGGTGAACTCAAGCCGTTCGCCCGGACCTTCCGCTAGGGGGAACCTTGCGCAGACATCTGAAGAGCGGGCGCGCGGCCACGGTCGCCGTGGCGACCGCCGTGGCCCTCGCCGCCGGGCTGGCCGCCCCGGCCGGCGCGGCGGACCGGACGGGAGCGGCCGACGCCGTGCCGGCCCCGTCCGGCGCCACCCGTCACGTCACCCTCATCACCGGCGACCGGGTCGCCGTGGACGCCAAGGGCCGGGTCACCGGCCTGGAGCGCGCCAAGGGCCGTGAGCACATACCCGTGCAGATCCGCCGGGCCGACGGGCACGTCCTCGTCATCCCCGCCGACGCCGCCCGCCTGGTCGCGTCCGGCAAGCTCGACCGGCGCCTGTTCGACGTCACCGAACTGAACAAGGCCGCGACCCGCAAGTCGCAGAAGAACGGCCTGAAGGTCATCGTCGGCTACAAGGGCGGTGCCGCCGCCACCAAGTCCGACGTCCGCGGCACGGGCACGCTGCGCCGCGCGCTCAAGGCGCTCAACGCCGACGCCGTGCAGACCCCGCACGAGGACACCACCGACCTGTGGAAGGCGGTGACCGACGGCGAGAAGACCGCCTCCGGCATCGCCCACGTCTGGCTCGACGGCGTCCGCAAGGCGAGCCTCGACACCTCCGTCCCGCAGATCGGCGCCCCCACGGCGTGGAAGGCCGGGTACGACGGCAAGGGCGTGAAGATCGCCGTCCTGGACACCGGTGTCGACGCCACCCACGCCGACCTCAAGGGCCAGGTCGTCGCCGAGAAGAACTTCTCCACCTCCGCCGACGCGGGCGACAAGTACGGCCACGGCACCCACGTCGCCTCCATCGCGGCGGGCACGGGCGCCAAGGCGGGCGCGAAGTACAAGGGCGTCGCCCCGGGCGCCCAGCTGCTCAACGGCAAGGTCCTCAGCGACGACGGCTACGGCGACGACTCCGGCATCCTGGCCGGCATGGAGTGGGCGGCCGAGCAGGGCGCCGACATCGTCAACCTCAGCCTCGGCGGCGGCGACACCCCGGAGATCGACCCCCTGGAGGCGGAGGTCAACAAGCTCTCCGCCGAGAAGGGCATCCTCTTCGCCATCGCCGCCGGCAACGAGGGCGAGTGGGGCGACCAGACGATCGGCTCCCCGGGCAGCGCCGCCGCGGCCCTCACCGTCGGCGCCGTGGACGGCAAGGACGCCCTGGCGGACTTCTCCAGCACCGGTCCCGGCCTCGACGGCCAGATCAAGCCGGACGTCACCGCCCCCGGCGTCGACATCACCGCGGCCTCCGCGCCGGGCAGCGTCATCGCCCAGGAGGTCGGCGAGAAGCCGGCCGGCTACGTCACCATCTCCGGTACGTCGATGGCGACCCCGCACGTCGCGGGCGCCGCCGCGATCCTGAAGCAGCAGCACCCGGAGTGGACGTACACCGAGCTGAAGAGCGCCCTCACCGGCTCCGCCAAGGGCGGCGCCTACACGCCGTTCCAGCAGGGCACGGGCCGCGTCCAGGTCGACAAGGCCATCGCGCAGACCGTGCTCGCCGAGCCGTCCTCGGTCAACTTCGGTGTGCAGCAGTGGCCGCACACCGACGACAAGCCGGAGACCGAGCAGCTCACGTACCGCAACACCGGTACCGAGGACGTCACCCTGAAGCTGACGTCGACCGCCACCGACCCCAAGGGCAAGGCGGCCCCGGCCGGCTTCTTCACCCTGGACGCCTCCACGGTCACCGTCCCCGCGGGCGGCACCGCCTCCGTCGGCTTCACCGCCGACACCCGCCTCGGCGGCACGGTCGACGGCGCGTACTCGGCGTACGTGACGGCGACCGGCGGCGGCCAGAGCGTGCGCACGGCCGCCGCGGTCCTGCGCGAGGTGGAGTCCTACGACCTCACGCTGAAGGCCATCGGCCGGGACGGCCAGCCGTCCGCCAACTACCAGACCGACCTGGCCGGCGTCTCCGGCCTCGCCACGGACAAGTGGTACCAGCCGTACGAGGCCGACGGCACCGTCACCCTGCGCGTGCCCAAGGGCGGCTACGTCCTCAACTCGTCGCTGTACGTGGGCGACGACCCGGAGACGTACCAGGGCGCGGACTGGCTGGCCCAGCCCAAGCTGGACATCAGCAAGGACACCACGGTCACGCTGGACGCCCGTACCGCCAAGCCCGTGGACATCACCGTCCCGGACAAGGCGGCGAAGCCGGAGTCCGTCACCGCGGACTTCTACATCGACACCCCCGACAGCGGCTACGGCTTCGGCTGGTGGCTGGACTCCTACGACGGCTTCCGCACCAAGCACCTCGGTCCCCAGGTCACCGACGGTTCGCTGGCCCAGCAGTGGGACACGCACTGGACCAAGGGCGCCAAGGAGGAGTACGACACCGTCGCCGGCGGCTCGGTCAAGCAGCTCGCCACCGGGTACAGCAAGCAGTACAAGGCCGCCGACCTGGCCACGGTGAAGGTCGGCCTGGGCGCCACCGCCAAGGGCAAGAAGGGCTCGGTCACCGCGCTGGGCGAGCTGCCCGTCAGCTCGGGCGGTTCCTCGATCAGCGTCGAGCAGCCCCTGCCCGGCACCCGCACCCTGCACCTGTCGACCGACTCCGGCGTCAAGTGGACCACGTTCTTCGACCAGTCCGGCGGCGTGGACGCCGACGGCTGGCCGATCTCCGAGGCCTCCTACACGAGCACGCCCAAGACGTACACGAAGGGCAAGAGCTACTCGACGACGTTCAACGCGGCCGTCTTCGCCCCGTACGTCAACTCGGACTACGGCGTCTACCGCGACGGCAACTACATCGGCGGAGTCCTGCCGCTGGTCGCCGACGGCAAGCGCCACGTCGGTTCGTCGCTGTTCTCCTCGGTCTCGACGACCCTGTACCGCAACGGCACCAAGGTCGGCTCCCACAAGGACCCGCTGCTCGGCGACGAGGAGTTCAAGGTCCCGTCCGGGGACGCGGCGTACAAGCTGACGACGTCGGTGAAGCGCTCGGCCAAGGTCGTCGACACCTCCAGCCGGACCGACGCGACGTGGACCTTCCGCTCCAAGAAGACCTCCACCCTCTCGCTGCTGCCGGTCTCCACGGTCCGCTTCGACGCGACCGTGACGCTGGACGGCCGTAAGACGGCCGGCCAGAAGGCCGGCATCCCGGTCACCGTCGAGGGCGCCGCCAAGGGCAAGAACCTGAAGTCCCTGACGGTCTGGACGTCGTACGACAACGGCAAGAACTGGAAGAAGACGACCGTCACCAAGGGCAAGATCAGCATCAAGAACCCCGCGAAGGGCAAGGGCGTCTCCCTCCGCGCCAAGATCACCGACAAGAAGGGCAACACGTCGACGATCTCGGTCTACAACGCGTACCGCGGCAAGTGATCCACTAGCTCCGTACGCCGGGCCCGCCGGAGGCATCCTCTCCGGCGGACCCCGCTCTTGCGGGCCGGGCGGAGGGAGTCAGTGTTCGCAGCCCTCCGCCCGTTTCACGGGGTGCCCCGCACGCGGTTCGAGGACGACACCGACCACGAGGTCCTCGTCGGGCGCGCGCGTTCCCGACGACACCTGCCTCAGCTGGGTGGGCGACCGGGACCAGCGGTTCCCGTCGCCGTCCGTGAAGTGGGCCGAGATGTTCCACCCGTCCGGCAGCCGGTGCTCCGGGCCGAGCTTCCGGAACGTCCCGTCGGCCGCCCGGACCTCGTCGAACGTCCGGTAGCGCAGCTCGGGCACCGGATAGGAGAGGTCACCGCACGGGGGAAGGCCACCGACGGGGAACTTGATGTACCGCGGCGCCTTCTCGCCCGCCAGGCGCAGATAGACGTCGACGCTGCTGATGACGTCGGACGACCTGTTGACGAGGCGGATCCTCCAACGGCCGTGGCGCGCCTCGCCCCAGGCGTTGAACTGCGCGGCCTGTCCCTCCTCCGCCTGTTCGAGCTGCTGCCGGGACAGCTGCTGTCCCCAGTAGGCGGCGACCGCCTGGGCCCACAGCCCTCCGATCGCCGCGAACGCGGCCAGCCCGGTGGCTGTCACCGTGACGATGTGGCTCCATCGGCCCTGGGCCGCCGCCTCTGCCGCCTCCGCCTCCTCGCGGACGCGTGCCCGTACCCGGGCCGGTGCGTTGCGTCGCCGGGCCAGCCGGAGCCGGTCCCGCCGGAGCTGAGTCCGCCGGAGTCTGGTCTGTCGGAGCCGGGTGTGTCGGAGTCGGGTCTGCCGCCGTGCGGCGCGTGCCATCGAGTGCCTCCGTCGATCGCGGAGTTGAACGCTGGCACGGCGGCGGGTTCCCGCGCGGCGGCTTCCCCGTTGTTCGCCCGTACGCGGTAGGGAGCCGTCCGGGACCGGTCGCGGGACCGGTCCCGGGGCGGGTTGGTGAGGGATGGGCCAGGGCTAGGTCAGGGCCAGGTCAGGGCTGGGCCGCGTCGAAGCTCCACTCGGCGCCGGCTCCCGGCCCGACGACCAGCGTGGAGTTGCCGAGTTGCTCCACGTGCCGCTCGGTCACCGAGTGGTTGAGGGAGAAGGAGAGATGGCGCAGGCCCGCCTCCTCGCGGGGGACGACGTCGAAGCGGAGGGTCGTCATGCCGTCCTTGGCGACGACGCCACCACCCTCCGGTGACCGGAGGTCGAAACCGCCCGCGCGCAGCAGCGGCAACGTGTCGGCGAGGTCCCCCTCGGTGACGGCGAGGCGGACGCCCGTCACGTCCCGCATCAGGTGGCCGGCGTAGTCGTCGGACAGGTACCGCTCCCGGCCGACGTCACCCGGCCCGGACGCCGGCTCGGTGTTGCCGCGCGGGTCGGCGAAGTACTCCGGCCGGTACTCCATCGCCCACGCGCCGAACGCGTCGTACGTCTCGGTGGTGAGCAGCGCGTCGAACCACGGCACCGGGACGCCGTCGCCGAAGTCGCGGGTCTGGAGGAACGGGATCGGCGTCGTGCCGAGGGCCGTCAGCCGCTCGGACACCGTGTCGAGGTCACCGCTCCGCTCGGTGGAGACGCCGAGCCCGCCGGAGCCGAGGGTGCCGTCCTGGCCGGGCAGGTCGCCCACCCCGAACAGTTCCACGTACGTCTCGCGGCCCATCAGATAGCGGCCGGTCCAGGTCTGCCCGTCGGCCCCCGTGGTGGTCCGTACGGTGAAGTTCGCGAACTCCCGGAGGTACGCGGAGTTCTCGATCGCGTCGGCGGTCTCCCGGTCGAAGACGCCGTAGGCGTGGTTGAAGTACAGCAACCGCTGATGTCCCGTCTCGGCCCGCGCCACCGCACCGGCCCCCGTCACCCCCGTGAGTGCCACAGCGAATATCAAGATCATTCGTAACATTCCGCGAAGCAGCATGCGCGCGAGCGTAGCCGTCACGGGAGCACTACGCCCGACAATTGTTCGAAATAGCCACACCGGCCCGTCACGGCCGTACCGCCACTGCCGGCCCGTACCGCCACTGCTGGCCCGTACTGCCACTGCCGGCCCGTACGGCCGTGATGTCACACCGGCCTGTCACGGCCGTACGGCCGGTGCCTCCGCGTTCCAGCTCGCCAGCAGCCGCAGCGCGTCCGCCGACGGCGAACCCGGTTCCGCGTGGTAAGTGATCAGAGACTGGTCCGCGTCGTCGACGAGCCGGAACGTCTCGAAGGACAACGTCAGCTCACCGACGAGCGGATGCCGCATCGGCTTGACGCCGTGGCTCTTCTCCTTGACGTCGTGCGCGGCCCACAGCCGCCGGAACTCCTCGCTCTTCACCGACAGCTCCCCGACCAGCGCCGCCAGCTCCGGGTCGTCCGCGTGGCACCCGGCGTCCATCCGCAGATAGCCGACGATGTCCGCCGCCTTCTGGTCCCACTCCGTGAACAGCTCGCGGTAGTCGGGCCGCAGGAACACCAGCCGCGCCCAGTTCCGCTCCCGGGCCGGCAGCCGCCCCCAGTCCCCGAAGAGCGCGGCGGCCATCCCGTTCCAGGCCAGTACGTCCGTACGCCTGCCCGTGATGTACGCCGGGACCGAGTCGACCGACTCCAGCAGGTGCCGCAGCGCGCCGCGCACCTGCTGCGCCACCGGAGCCGCCTGCTTGCGCCGCTGCTGCTTCGGCTTCGCCAGGTGCGTCAGGTGCGCGTGCTCGGCGTCCGACAGCCGCAGCGCGCGGGCGATCGAGTCCAGCACCTCCGCCGACACGTTCCGGCCATTGCCCTGCTCAAGCCGCGTGTAGTACGCCACGGACACCCCGGCCAGCTGTGCCAGCTCCTCGCGCCGCAGCCCCGGCACCCGCCGGTGCCGCCCGTACGCCGGCATCCCCACGTCCTCCGGCTTCAGCCGTGCCCGCCGCGTGCGCAGGAACTCGCTCAGCTCGGCACGCCGGTCGAGGCCCCCGCCGGTCTCGGTCGCCGCCTGCGGTACGGGATCGGGCTGAATGTCCATACCGTCCAGTATTCCTGGTCGTACGCCCAGGAGCCTGTCCCCGCCAGTGGTACGCACGCCGGACATACGAAAAGGCGTGGTCTGGGCGGAGTCCGGCGCCGGGTGCAGGGTGGGACGGTGCGCTGGCAGAAAAGGGCCGGTGCGTGACTGTCCTCACGAAGATTCCGGAGATTTCACGGCATGACCTCTGTCGCCGCGTACGCCGCTCCCGCCGCCAAGGCCCCGCTGGAGCGCACCACGATCGAACGGCGGGACGTCCGTGACCACGACGTCCTGATCGACATCCAGTTCGCCGGCATCTGCCATTCCGACATCCACCAGGTCCGCGAGGGCTGGGGCGAGGCCATCTTCCCGATGGTCCCCGGCCACGAGATCGCCGGCGTGGTCTCCGAGGTCGGCCCGGCCGTCACGAAGTTCAAGGTCGGCGACCGCGTCGGCGTCGGCTGCATGGTCGACTCCTGCCGCGAGTGCGAGCACTGCCTCGCGGGTCAGGAGCAGTACTGCGTGCGCGGCAACATCGGCACGTACGGCGCCGTCGGCCACGACGGAGAGATCACCTACGGCGGCTACTCCCAGAAGGTCGTCGTCGACGAGGCGTTCACCGTCCGCATCCCCGACGGCCTGTCGCTCGACGTCGCCGCCCCGCTGCTCTGCGCCGGCATCACCACGTACTCCCCGCTCAAGCGGTTCGGCGTCGGCCCCGGCAAGAAGGTCGCCGTCGTCGGCCTCGGCGGTCTCGGTCACATGGCCGTCAAGATCGCGCACGCCCTCGGCGCCGAGGTGACCGTCCTGTCGCAGTCCCTGCGCAAGAAGGACGACGGCCTGAAGCTGGGCGCCGACCACTACTACGCCACCGGTGACCCGGCCACCTTCACCGAACTGGCCGGCAGCTTCGACCTGATCCTCTCCACGGTCTCCGCGCCCCTCGACTTCGGCGCGTACCTGAGCCTGCTCAAGGCCCACGGCACCCTCGCGAACGTCGGCGCCCCCGAGGAGCCGATCGCCCTCAACCTCTTCTCGCTCCTCGGCGGCGGCAAGACCCTCGCCGGTTCGATGATCGGCGGCATCGCCGAGACCCAGGAGATGCTGGACTTCTGCGCGGAGCACGGGATCGGCGCGGAGATCGAACTGATCGCCGCGTCCGAGATCAACACGGCGTACGAGCGGGTCCTGGCGAGCGACGTGCGGTACCGCTTCGTGATCGACACGGCGACGATCTGATCGCGGCCCGGCGTGCCCCGCTCTCCTTGACCGACCTCAGGAGGCGGGGCGCGCCGCTGTACCGAGCCGGTGGGTGAGCCTGCCCAGCAGCACGGCGTTGACCAGCCCGGCCAGCGCCACCACGACGGAGAAGAGCGGCGGGCTCAGCCAGGCGACCGCGGAGAACTCCGCCGGTATTGACACCACCAGCGCGAGGAAACCGAGCGGCGCCGTGGCCATGACCGGCCAGATCGCGGCGAACCCCGGGTCCGGCGACAGGTACACAGCCCACAGGAAGAACCCGAGTGCCGCGCCGACCAGCGCGAGATAGCCGCGCGCCGCCCAGTTGTCGAAGGCGGGGGAGAGCAGGTCCTTGAGTCGACGCCCGGTCGCGGAGGGGGCGGGGGAGGGTATCCGCTCGGCGGCCGGTGACCTGGTGGCGATCGCCCCCACCGCCGCCGCGTTCACCAGGGCGCACAGCCCCAGCCACACCGTCCACAGCACCCCGGCCGTCAACCCGGCGGCCGCCGTGCTCCCCCCGCTACCGGGCCCGAAGGGCAGCACCATGGCCAGGAAGGAGAGCGGCGCGGTGAGGATCATCGGGTCGAGGACGAGGAACCCGTCCGGAAGGAAGTGCACCGCCACGGCGGAGACGGCGACGACCGCCAGATAGATCCGGGCCGGCCGGTTGCCCGTGGCCAGGGCGAGTAAACGGCGGGGGAGCGAAGAACGCGGCATGACGAATCCTCCTGCTGGGTCGGGCCGGGCGGTCGGTCCTGTGGGGCGGCTCCGTGCCGGTGCGCCCAGCGTGGCCCACCGGCACGGGCCGGATCATGAGTACGGGTACTCATCGACTCCCCGCCGCGTACCCACCCCAGGCGGGAGTGGAATGGTGGGGCGACCTCGCGCGTTACAGGGGCAGCGAACCGACGAAACATGGGAGGCCGTGATGGCTGGGCAGACGCAGAGGGCCGTACTGGCGGGCGGATGCTTCTGGGGGATGCAGGACCTGATCCGCCGGCTCCCCGGCGTGAAGGAGACCCGGGTCGGCTACACCGGGGGCGACGTGCCGAACGCGACGTACCGCAACCACGGCACGCACGCGGAGGCCATCGAGATCCTCTTCGACCCCGCGGAGACCGACTACCGGGCGATCCTGGAGTTCTTCTTCCAGATCCACGACCCGAGCACCCAGAACCGCCAGGGCAACGACATCGGCCTCAGCTACCGCTCGGCGATCTACTACGTCGACGACGAGCAGAAGCGGATCGCCGAGGACACCATCGCCGACGTGGACGCCTCCGGCCTGTGGCCGGGCAAGGTCGTCACCGAGGTGGAGCCGGTCGGCCCCTTCTGGGAGGCCGAGCCCGAGCACCAGGACTACCTGCTGCGCTACCCGGAGGGCTACACCTGCCACTTCCCGCGTCCGGGATGGCGCCTGCCCGCCCGCGCGCAGAGCTGACCGTGAGCGCCCGCGCGACGAGCGCGGGCTGATCAGCCCTGGCGAGTGAGGCCGGGCCCGTCCACAGCGGGCCCGGCCCCGCTGTCTCAGTGCGGCAGCGTCGCCGGGCTGCCCCCGTTCGCCTCGTACCCCGCCACCGCCAGCGCCCGGTATATCGCGAACTCCGCCGCCGGATCGGCGGACAGCGTCCACGGCAGGGCACCGACATGCCCGTCCACGTGCACCAGCTGGTTCATCGCCTCGGCCCAGCGCTCACCGCGGACCAGGAAGAACAGCAGCAGATGGCGGACGTGCGCCGACATCGGATCGTCGGGACGCACACCGTGCACCGCGTGCAGCGCACCGTGGACCGCCTTGGTGACGACCTCGCTCTGCCAGAAACTGCCGACCAGGTTCACCTCGGGCAGGTGCTCGAACACCGCGAACAATGGCATCGCCGACAGCAGCGACCCCCGCGGCGCACGGGCCGCCGCGGCCTCCGCGAACGAGTACGCCAGCTCACGGGAGCCGTGCCACTTCTCGCACCAGTAGTGCAGGGCCGCCAGGTGCGCGCCCATGTGCGCCGGCGCCCGGTCCAGGATCTTCAGCCACAGCTGCTCGAACTCCGAGCGCGGATAGGCCAGCCCGCGCGCCACCGACAGCTCCACGATGTACGGGATCGGATCGCCGGGAGCCAGCAGCGCCGCCTCGCCGCACGCCGCCCTCGCCTCCTCCATGATGATCCGGAACTCGTCCGTGCCGGGGCTCGACGTCCGCCACGCCTGCTGCACCAGGAACTCCGCGTGCACCGCCGCGCCGCCCACGTCCTTCGGGTTCTCCGCGCGCCACACCCGCAGCCACTGGCCGCCCGGCGTCTCGCCCACCCCGCCGGGCCGCTGCTGCAGCTCCAGCGCCGCGGCGCCCGCGAACGCCTGCACCCGCTGCCAGCGCCGCTCGCCCTCCGCCTCCGTCCCGGCGAGGAGCTGCCGAGCCGCCCGGTAGTCCCCCGTGCGCTGCACCAGGTCGAGGACGTCGAGCAGGTCCTGGTCAGGACCGGGCATCCGGATGTCCAGCTCCTCCTCCAGGGCGAAGCCGTAATGGGCGGGGTCCGCGGCGTCGGGATGACCCGGCGGCACCTGCTCGATCATGCCGCGCCGGCGCCGGAGGACGGGGAGCAGCACGAAGCCGAGCAGGACCAGTGCCAGCAGGACCCAGAGAATTTCCATGGCTCAAGCGAACCAGACCGCGCCGACAATTGGCCAACCTGTCCCGCGGCCTGTGGAAAACCCCGTCGGCCCCACCCGCCGGGCCTGTGGAAAATTCGGACGGCCCCGCCCCCGGACCTGTGGAAAAACCTCCCGGCGTCCGCCCTCACGAACCCGTCCCGGCGGACTACGCTCGGTGCCCATGAGCGACGAGCACTTCAGCCAGCACTTCGAGACCCTCGCGATCCACGCGGGCAACACCGCCGACCCCCTGACGGGCGCGGTCGTCCCGCCGATCTACCAGGTGTCGACCTACAAGCAGGACGGCGTCGGCGGCCTGCGCGGCGGCTACGAGTACAGCCGCAGCGCCAACCCGACCCGGACCGCGCTGGAGCAGAACCTCGCCGCGCTGGAGGGCGGCCGCCGCGGCCTCGCCTTCGCCTCCGGACTGGCCGCCGAGGACTGCCTGCTCCGTACGCTGCTCCGCCCCGGCGACCACGTGGTGATCCCCAACGACGCGTACGGCGGCACGTTCCGCCTCTTCGCCAAGGTCGCCGCCCGGTGGGGCGTGGAGTGGTCGGTCGCCGACAGCTCCGACCCGGCCGCCGTACGGGCCGCGCTCACCCCGCGTACCAAGGCGGTCTGGGTCGAGACGCCCTCCAACCCGCTGCTCGGCATCACCGACATCGCCGCCGTCGCGCAGGTCGCCCGGGACGCCGGCGCCCGGCTCGTCGTCGACAACACCTTCGCCACGCCCTACCTCCAGCAGCCGCTGGCCCTCGGCGCGGACGTCGTCGTGCACTCCCTCACCAAGTACATGGGCGGCCACTCCGACGTCGTCGGCGGCGCACTGATCGTCAGCGACCCGGAGCTGGGCGAGGAACTGGCCTTCCACCAGAACGCGATGGGCGCGGTCGCCGGGCCCTTCGACTCCTGGCTGGTGCTGCGCGGCACCAAGACCCTCGCGGTGCGCATGGACCGGCACAGCGAGAACGCCACCAAGGTCGCCGACATGCTCAGCCGGCACGCGCGCGTGAACAGCGTCCTGTACCCGGGCCTGCCCGACCACCCCGGGCACGAGACCGCCGCCAAGCAGATGAAGGCGTTCGGCGGCATGGTCTCCTTCCGCGTGGAGGGCGGCGAGCAGGCGGCCGTCGCGGTCTGCGACCGCGCGAAGGTCTTCACGCTCGGCGAGTCACTCGGCGGCGTCGAGTCGCTCATCGAGCACCCCGGCCGGATGACGCACGCCTCGGCGGCCGGTTCGGCCCTGGAGGTACCGGGCGACCTGGTCCGCCTGTCGGTGGGCATCGAGAACGTCGACGACCTGCTGGAGGACCTCAAGCAGGCCCTCGGCTGACACCGGCGGTCCCCGGGCGCCCACCGCTCCCCGGGCGCCCACCGCTCCGTGGGCGTCCACCGGTCCGCGGGCGCCCCCGCGCCCCGGACGCTCACCAGTCGGACAGGGGAGGAGTCGTCTTCGACGGCGGCTCCACCCACGGCTGCACCGTCAGCGCCCACACGGCGAAGGCCACGGCGGCGGTGAGCAGCAGCAGCCACACCAGGCGCCGGGCGAGGGTCCGGCGGCGCAGGACGCGCCCACCGCGCCGTACGGCGTCGGCACACAGACCGGGCGGCACCCGCGGCGCCGACCGCTCCATGACCCGACGCACGGCGGCCTCCCGCTCCGCCCGGTTCACGCCCGCCCCCTCCCACCGGGGCGGCCCGCCGTGAGACCCCGCTCATCCGGTCGCACGCGCGCGTGGCTCATCGCACCGCCTCCATCCGGGAGGACCCCTCGCTCCGCGGCCGGGGCGGCGGAGCGTGCAGGAGTGTCGCCGTCGCCCGGTCGCAGATCGTGCGGACCCGTTCCGGGGGAAGGCCCAGCAGGGCCGCGGTCTGCTCCTCGGCGACCCCCTCGTACAGCCGCAGGACGAGGATCAGGCGCTCCTGCGGCGTCAGCCGGGCGAGCGGCCCCGCCGGATGCGCCCTGACCCGGCCGGGGCCCCGGTAGCGGTGCCAGGCCTCGCGGGCGAACCGCGTCGCCAGGTACTGACGGGCCCGGTCGTAGGGGTCCTCACCGCGCAGCCGGTCCCAGCGGGCGTAGGTGTGGGCGAGGGAGAGGGTCAGCAGGTGCCGCGCGTGCGGATTGGAGTCCACCGCCTCGGCCGTGAGCAGCGTGGCGGCATGCAGCAGCCGTCCTGCCGCACCCGCGACGAACGCCTCGAACTCCCGGGCCCGGCGGACACCCTGCGACGCATGCCGTTCGCGCACCGCGCCTCCCGCGTGAGGGCGACCCTGCCGGTCTCATCTGAGGACAGCGGCGGTCCGCCGGTCAAGAGCCGGGAGTGCCTGAGCCGGGAGCACCTGTTTCAGGAGGCCGGCGCTTCCCCCGCGTTCGTCGACCCCTGAGGGGCCATACGGGCGGACAGCGCGCCATTGAAGCGCGTGAGGAGCGCGCAGAACGCCTCGCGCTCCTCCGGCGTCCACTCCTGGGTCAGTTCGGCCATCAGCTGGCGGCGCGAGGACCGTACTTCGTCCAGTCGGGACACCCCGCGCGGGGACAGCTGGAGGACGACCGCCCGGCCGTCCTCGGGGTGCGAGGTGCGCTTGACGAGTCCGGTGTCGACGAGCGGGGCGACCTGCCGGGTGACCGTCGAGGAGTCGATCCCCATGCTCGCGGCGAGCGCCTTGACGCCCATCGGTCCCTCGTTGTCGAGGCGGTTGAGCAGCAGGTAGGCGGCGCGGTCCATGGTGTTGCGCACCTGCCCGACACCGCCGAGCCGGGTCTGTTCGGCACGACGGGCGAACACCGCCACCTCGTGCTGCAACGTGTCGAGAAGACCGGGGTCACCGGCGGTCGTCATGTCCATCGACATTTCAGGTGTTGTGGGCATGGCCGGGGGCTCACTTCGTGAAGGGCTGCTGGTTGGGGGACAGGGTACGCGGCCTGGGCCCAGGGCGTACGGGCGCTGCGCAAAGCCGGTCTCGGACACTGGTCACAGAGTTCGCTCCCGGCCGTGAACTGCGATGCTGGTGTCATGAGCTACAGCACGGCCGACCTCTCGTGGCCCGTCACCCTCGACGACGTGCGCGGGGCCCAGAAGATGCTCTCGGGTGTGGCGCGCACGACCGCCATGGAAGGCAGCAGGCACCTCTCCGCGCTGGTCGGCGCACCGGTCCACTTCAAGTGCGAGAACCTCCAGCGCACGGGCTCGTTCAAACTGCGCGGCGCCTACGTGCGGATCGCCGGGCTGCTGCCGGAGGAGCGTGCCGCCGGTGTGGTCGCCGCGAGCGCCGGCAACCACGCGCAGGGCGTCGCCCTGGCGTCCTCCCTGCTCGGCGTGGCCTCGACCGTGTTCATGCCCAAGGGCGCACCGCTGCCGAAGATCAGCGCGACCCAGGACTACGGTGCCGAGGTGCGCCTGCACGGCCAGGTCGTCGACGAGACGCTGGCCGCCGCGCAGCGGTACGCGGAGGAGACCGGGGCGGTGTTCATCCACCCCTTCGACCACCCGGACGTCATCGCCGGCCAGGGCACTGTCGGGCTGGAGATCCTGGAGCAGTGCCCCGAGGTGCGCACGGTCGTGGTGGGCATGGGCGGCGGCGGGCTGGCGGCCGGTATCGCGGTCGCGGTGAAGGCGCTGCGCCCGGAGGTGCGGATCGTGGGCGTGCAGGCGGAGGGCGCGGCGGCCTACCCGTTGTCGCTGGCGGCCGGCCGCCCGGTCGCCGTCGAGCGCCCGGCGACGATGGCCGACGGCATCCGGGTGGGCCGGCCCGGCGACGTGCCGTTCGGGATCGTCGGCGACCTGGTCGACGAGGTCCGCACGGTCACCGAGGACCAGCTCTCCACGGCGCTGCTGCTCTGCCTGGAACGGGCCAAACTGGTCGTGGAGCCGGCCGGGGCGAGCCCGGTCGCCGCGCTGCTGGCGGAGCCGGGGGCCTTCGAGGGTCCGGTCGTGGCGGTGCTGTCCGGCGGCAACGTCGACCCGGTGCTGATGCAGGGCCTGTTGCGGCACGGCATGGCCGCGCAGGGCCGCTACCTGGCCGTTCGGCTGCGGCTCACGGACCGGCCGGGCGCCCTCGCCACGCTGCTCGGGGTGTTGTCAGCGGTCGACGCCAATGTCCTGGACGTGAGCCACGTGCGGACCGACCCCCGGCTCGGGCTCACGGAGGCGGAGGTGGAGCTGCACCTGGAGACGAAGGGTCCCGAGCACTGCGCCGAGGTCGGCCGCGCCCTGAGGGACGCGGGCTACACGGTCATGATGTGAGGGCTCCGCCGTCACGCGGGATACACGGTCGGGCCGCAGGGACCATGCCATTCACTCGTTCGAGTAAGTGCATTGTGAGACGCGATACATCGCGTTACTGTTTCCCGTGACACCAAGGCTTCCTGTTCCCCGACGACGTGGAGACTCATATGCCTGGCGCCATCTATGCCGAAGGTCTGGTGAAGACCTTCGGTGACGTAAGGGCTCTGGACGGCGTCGACCTCGATGTCCCCGAGGGCACGGTCCTGGGCCTGCTCGGGCCGAACGGCGCGGGCAAGACCACAGCCGTCCGCTGCCTGACGACCCTGCTGCGGCCCGACAGCGGCCGGGCGGTCGTCGCCGGCCTCGACGTACTGGAGCGGCCGGACGACGTCCGCCGTTCCATCGGCCTCTCCGGTCAGTTCGCCGCGGTCGACGAATACCTGACCGGCCGGGAGAACCTCCAGATGGTCGGTCAGCTCTACCAGATGCGGGCCAAGCCGGCGAAGGCCCGCGCCGCCGAGCTGCTGGAGCAGTTCCACCTCACCGACGCCGCCGACCGCCCCGCCAAGACCTACTCCGGGGGCATGCGCCGCAGGCTCGACCTCGCCGCTGCCCTCGTCGTCTCGCCACCCGTGATGTTCATGGACGAGCCGACCACCGGCCTCGACCCCCGCAACCGCCAGCAGCTGTGGGAGGTCATCAAGCAACTGGTCTCCGGCGGCACGACCCTGCTCCTCACCACCCAGTACCTGGAGGAGGCCGACCACCTCGCCCACGACATCGCGGTGGTCGACCACGGCCGGGTGATCGCCCAGGGCACCTCCGACCAGCTGAAGGCACGCACCGGCGGCGAGCGCGTCGAGGTCGTGGTGCACGAGCGCGAGCACATCCCGACCGTCGCCGACCTCCTGCGCGGCTTCGGCAAGGGCGACACCACGGTCGAGGACCACATGCGCAAGCTCACCGTCCCCGTCACCGGAGGCGCGAAGCTGCTCTCCGAGATCATCCGTGAACTGGACGCCCGAGGCATCGAGATAGACGACATCGGCCTCCGCCGCCCCACCCTCGACGACGTCTTCCTCTCCCTCACGGGCCATGTGGCCGAGACCGGGAGCGCCGACAAGGGAACCGACGGGAAGACCGGCGGGGCCACCGGCAGCGAGACCGGCAAGGAGGCCGTCCAGTGAGCGCCGTCACCGACTCCGTCCGCATCGAACCGCCCCGCAACCGCTTCGTCCAGTCCGTCCGCGACTCCCTCGTCGTCGGCCGCCGGAACCTGATCCGCATGACGCGGATTCCCGAGATGGTCCTCTTCGGGCTCATCCAGCCGGTGATGTTCGTGATCCTCTTCACCTACGTCTTCGGCGGCTCGATGAAGATCGGCACCAGCACCGACGCCGACGTCTACAAAGAGTTCCTGATGGCCGGCATCTTCGCGCAGACCGTCACCTTCGCCACGGCGGGGGCCGGCGCGGGGATAGCCGACGACATGCACAAGGGACTCATCGACCGCTTCCGCTCCCTGCCCATGGCGCGCGGCGCCGTGCTCACCGGGCGGACCCTGGCCGACCTCGTGCAGACCGCGCTCACCCTGTTCGTGCTGGCCATGGTCGCCCTCCTGGTCGGCTGGCGCACCCACACCTCCGTGGGCGAGGTGCTCGCCGCCTTCGGTCTGCTCCTGCTGACCGGCTACGCCTTCACCTGGATAGGTGCCGTGATCGGCCTCTCCGTCCGCACCCCCGAGGCGGCCACCTCGGGCGGGCTGATCTGGCTCTTCCCGGTCACCTTCGTCTCCAACGCGTTCGTGGACTCCAGCCAGATGACGCCCTGGCTGCGGCACGTCGCCGACTGGAACCCCTTCAGCGCCACCGTCCAGGCCTGCCGTGAGCTGTTCGGCAACCCCGGGGTGTCGACCTCGGACGCCTGGCCCATGCAGCACCCCGTCTGGGCGTCACTGATCTACTCGGTGCTGATCGTCCTCATATTCAGGACGCTGGCGGTGCGGAAGTACCGCTCGGCCACCGCATGACGGAGCCCCCGGCGTCACAGGGACGCCGGGGGCCCGTCGAGAGCGTCGGAGCCGGGCAGGGCCAGCCGCGCGAGGCCGGATCAGCCGTTGTAGGGCTGGGCCTTGATGATGCGCACGGAGGCCTTCTTGCCGTTCGGCAGCTCGTACTCCGCGTCCTCACCCACCTTGTGGCCGGTCACGCCCGAACCCAGCGGGGACTGCGGCGAGTAGGTCTCGATGTCGGCGCTCGCGTACTCGCGGGAGGCGAGCAGGAACGTCAGGGTGTCGTCCTCATCACCGTCGAAGGCGATCGTCACGACCATGCCGGGCGCCACGGCACCGTTCGCCGCGGGAGCCTCACCCACCTTGGCGGTCTCCAGGAGCTGGGTCAGCTGGCGCACGCGGAGCTCCTGCTTGCCCTGCTCCTCCTTGGCCGCGTGGTACCCGCCGTTCTCGCGCAGGTCCCCCTCCTCGCGCGCCGCGGCGATCTTGGCAGAGATCTCCGTGCGCGCAGGACCAGTAAGGTAGTCAAGCTCCTCCTTGAGCTTGTTGTACGCCTCCTGGGTCAGCCAGGTGACGTTCTCGCTGGTCTGGGTCACAGGTGCTCCTCGTCGGTACTGGGGATACAAAACATCGCCCTACCCAGAAACATGTTCCTTCACGGAAGGGCGAAACCACGAGCCTAACAATTGAGAGGCCAAAGAAGGAGGACATAAGCCACCGGAGTCGCATCGCCGCAGGTCAATAGCGGCGGATCCAGGTGGACGTCAGCCGGCGTGACAGCCGAGCAGCTCCGCAGTCGTGCCGCGGTCCTTGGTGCGCAGCGTGACGACCTCGTCGAAGCGGGTCCCGTCGCCGGAGAAGCGGAAGTCGGCCCGGCCGACCTCGGCGCCGTCCTCGGACTGCGAGCGCACGGTGCAGTAGCCGTTCACGCCGGAGTCCTTGTGGACCTCCAGGTGGACCTTGACCGACTCCTCGCCGGTCTCGAAGCTGATCACTTCGCCGCTGATCTCGTTCTGCGCGACGTAGTGGTAGCCGTACCAGCCGAGCAGTGCGAGGAGCAGGACACCGAGGACCGTGCCGACGAGCTTGAGCGTGCGGTCGGCCTGCGCGTCCGAGGAGCGGCCGTAGCGGCTCTCGGGCGGGCGCGTCGTCGCCGTACTCATGATCGTCCTCTCGGCCGGAACGGAACGGATGTCCCGAAAGGAGCACCGGAGCAGGACCCCGGAATTATTCGCCTCCCGATTCGGTCACTATAGAAGCCGCCGAACGCGCCGACCGACACGGGGCGCCGACTTAACCGAGGATCGAGTCTTGACTGACCAGCTGCGACTGATGGCCGTCCACGCCCACCCCGACGACGAGTCGAGCAAGGGCGCGGCCACCATGGCGAAGTACGTGTCCGAGGGGGTGGACGTGCTCGTGGTGACCTGCACGGGAGGGGAACGCGGCTCCATCCTCAACCCCAAGCTCCAGGGGGACCCGTACATCGAGGAGAACATCCACGAGGTGCGCAGGAAGGAGATGGACGAGGCACGCGAGATCCTGGGGGTCGAGCAGGAATGGCTCGGTTTCGTCGACTCGGGGCTGCCCGAGGGCGACCCGCTGCCGCCGCTGCCCGAGGGCTGCTTCGCTCTGGAGGACGTCGACAAGGCGGCCGGCGAGCTGGTGAGGAAGATCCGCGCCTTCCGTCCCCAGGTGATCACCACCTATGACGAGAACGGCGGCTACCCGCACCCCGACCACATCATGACCCACAAG
The DNA here is from genome assembly GCF_034105845.1 of Streptomyces sp. CRN 30. Taxonomy (NCBI): domain Bacteria; kingdom Bacillati; phylum Actinomycetota; class Actinomycetes; order Kitasatosporales; family Streptomycetaceae; genus Streptomyces; species Streptomyces sp. CRN 30. Next base: position 28,534 of record NZ_JAVRHI010000513.1, read on the forward strand.
ATCACGATGGTGGCGTTCGAGGGGGCGACGGACACCGAGAAGTACCCGGAGAGCGAGTACGGCGCGGCGTACCAGCCGCTGAAGGTCTACTACAACCAGGGCTTCAACCGTCAGCGCACCGAGGCGCTGCACAACGCGATGCTGGAGCGCGGCCTGGAGTCGCCCTACGGGGACTGGCTGAAGCGCTGGTCCGAGATCGAGCGGGTGGAGCGCACGCTCACCACGCACGTCCCGTGCGCGGACTTCTTCGAGGTCCGCGACAAGGCGCTGATCGCGCACGCCACGCAGATCGATCCCGACGGCGGCTGGTTCCGGGTGCCGATGGACCTGCAGAAGGAGGTCTGGCCCACGGAGGAGTACGAGCTGGCGAAGTCCCTCGTCGACACTTCCCTCCCCGAGGACGACCTCTTCGCGGGCATCCGGGACAATGCCTGACATGAGCGTAAGCGCAAGCCTGGCAATGACGCATCTCGTCACCCTCGCCGAGGTGGACGAGGACAAGGTCACCCCCGGTGTCCTCGGCTTCGTCGTCTTCGCGGTGATGGCCGTCGCCGTGTGGTTCCTGATGAAGTCGATGAACCGGCACATGGGCAAGGTCGACTTCAAGGAGAGCGGCGAGGCGGAGCCGTCCGCCTCCGGCACTTCCGGCGACGGACGGGCCGGCTCCGGGGCGTGACCCCAGGGGCATGACCCGCGGGGCTGACCCGCGGGCCGTCCTCCGCGGGGCGTCACCTGGAGTGTGCGGCCGGTGACAGCGGCAGGTGGGCCGACTCCGGCCGCAGACGGCCGGAGTGGGCTCCCGCGAAGCCGTTGCCGTCCAGCTCCCCGGACAGCAGCCCCTCGGTGGCTGCCTCGTCGTCACGCCTGTTTCAGTTCCACTTCCACCCCCATCACCTCCCGCGCGTGCCGGTCGGGGACCATTCCCAGGCGCCATGCCTGCCAGCCCGCGTCGAGGTGGATGCCGCGTTCCAGGAGGAGGTGGAAGGTGTTCAGGACCTCGTCGAGGCGTTCGTCGCGGCTGGGGTGGCCGGTGCGGGAGAGCTGGGCCAGCTCCTCCTGGGCGACCGCCGTGCCGACCTCCACGCCGCCGGGTGCGGCGTAGGGCAGGAGCGTGCAGCGCAGGAAGCGGGCCCAGTCCTCGCCGCGGCGGTCGCCGTAGGAGGCGAACAGGGCCGCCGCCTCGTCGCACAGGGCGAGGGCCTGCGAGGTCCGGCCGTTGCCCGCGTCCACCACCGCCAGCTCCAGGCAGGTCCACGCCTCGCCGTGGGCGACGCCGATGCGCTGGAAGTCGGCGCGGGCGTCGACGAGGAGCTGGCGGGCGAAGCCGGAGTTGCGCAGCGAGCCGGTCTGCGCGGCGCGCTGGTCGCGAGTGACGCGGGCCGAGTGGTGCCGGGCACAGGCCAGGCCGTAGACGTCGCGCATCCGGGAGAACATCGTGCGGGAGCGCTCCAGCTCGCGGACGGCGCGGTCCAGGTCGCCGGTCTCCTCCAGGGCCTGGCCCAGGTAGTACAGGGTCCAGGCCTCGCCGCGCGCGTCCTCGTTGTCCCGGTGCCGGGCGACCGCGCCGCGCAGTTCGTCCACGGCCGGGGACGCGTCGCCCGCGACCAGCCGGGCCCGCGCCAGCTGGGTCAGCGCCCATGCCTCGCCGCGGGCGTCCTGCGTACGGCCGTAGAGACCGAGGGCGGCCCGCAGGTCGGCCTCCGCGCGGGGGACGTCGCCCCGGCGCAGATGGAGCTGGCCGAGTTGGAAGTGCGCCCACGCCTGACCGTGTACGGACTCGCCCGCGCGGTGCAGGACCAGGGACTCCCCGAGCAGGTCCCACGCCTCGGCGAGCCGGGCCCGGTCGCGCTGGACCGCCGCCAGTGCGTGCAGCGTCCACGCGCGGTCCGTGGCGAGGTCGGGCGCGGCCTGGAGGCCGAGCGCCTCGTGGAGCTTGGCCGCCGCGCCGGTCAGGTTGCCCTGGTGGTGCAGGGTGATGCCGAGCGAGGTCAGCGCGCGGGCCGCGCCCGCGTCGTGCTGGGCCTCCAGGTAGAGGTCGACGACGGAGGCCAGGGTGGTGCGGGCCTTGTCGAGTTCGCCGAGCTGACGGGCGGCGATGCCGGTGCGCCACTGCACCGAGCGGAGCAGCAGGCCCTGGTCGACGGCCTGCGCCAGTTCGTTGATCTCGCCCAGCCGGTAGAGGTCGCCGCGGAGCAGGCAGTAGTCGCAGAGCGCGCCCAGCAGGTTCAGGACCGCGCCCTGGTCGACGCCCTCGGCGTGCCGGAGCGTGGCCGTGATGAAGCTCGACTCGTCGTCCAGCCAGCGCAGCGCCTCGTCCAGGGAGGTGAAGCCGTGCGGCCCGAACCGGTCCGAGCGCGTCGACATGTTGCCGTCGACCAGGCGCAGCACCGAGTCGGCCAGTTCGCCGTAGTTGGCGATCAGCCGTTCCTGCGCGGCGGTCCGCTCGGCCGGTTCCTCCTCGTCGGCGAGGCGGGCCTGGGCGAAGCCGCGCACCACGTCGTGCAGGCGGTACCGGCTGCCCCGTACGTGGTCCAGGAGTCCCGCCCGGGACAGTGCGGTGAGCTGACGGGTCGCCTCCGCCTCGCCCGTGGCCAGCAGCGCGGCAGCGGCGGCGGCGCCCAGCGAGGTGCGCCCGGCCAGCGCGAGCCGGCGCAGCAGCCGGCGCGCGGGCTCCTGCTGGTCGGTGTAGCGCAGCCAGAGCGCCCGCTCGACCGGTTCCACGGGACCGTAGGCGCCGAGATCGGCGGCGAGGGCGCGCGGCGAGCGCGGACCGAGCGCGGAGCCCGCGATCCGCAGCGCCAGCGGCAGCCCGCCGCACAGGTCCCGGACGCGGTCGGCGGATTCGGCGTCGTAGGGCCCGTCGGTGTCCTCGGCGGCGGCCCGCAGCAGCTCCTCCGCGCCCGCCGCGTCGAGGGGCTCCACCGGCAGGTGGTGCACCCGCGCGGGCAGGTCCGCGGGCAGCTCCAGCGGCTGCCGGGCGGTGACCAGCACCAGGCTGTCGGACCGCTCGGGCACCAGGGCGCGCACCTGCTCCACATCGGCGGCGTCATCGAGGACGACCAGGACCGGTACGCCCGTCAGATGCTGGTGGTACAGCTCCCTCAACCGCCTGACCTGCTGGTCCGCCGACGTCCGCTCCCGGAACAGCAACTGCTCGCGGGGCGCGCCCAGCCGGTTCAGCAGATGCAGCAGGGCGTCCCGCGTGGGCAGCGGCGCCTCCTCGGGGGTGTCGCCGCGCAGATCGACGACGCAGGCGCCGCGGAAGTGGTCCCGCAGGTCGTGGGCGGCGCGCACGGCGAGCGTCGTACGGCCGCTGCCGGGCGCCCCGTGCAGCACCACGACCGTCGGCTTGGTCTCCGTGCTCGCGCGGGCCGACTGCACCCACTGCCGCAGCCGCGCCGTCTCCTGCCGCCGGCCCGCGAACGCGCCCTCCGCCACCGGGAGCTGGCCGAACGACTGCTCCAGCACCGTCCGCCCCCGGGCCGCCGCGCTCTTGTCGGCGCCGCGCAGCCGGGGCCCGGCCTTCGACGGACCGGTGGACGCGGCGAGGACCCGCTGCTGGTCGAGGAAGGGGCGGATGCCCCGTACCTCCAGCGCCGTCAGCCACTGCAGCCGCAGCTGCTCGGGCCCGCCCGGCTGGGCCACGGCGCCCGCCCGGTGGTGCGCGGCCGGCAGGTGCGAGCCGACGACCTTCACCACCGTCGCCGCCGCGCCGACCACGCCGACCGCCAGGCCCGCGCCGACCGCGGTGCCCGTGCCGGTGCCCAGCGCCACGTCGGCGACGACCGCCGCGACCGCCGCGACCCCGGCCACAAGGAGCGGGGTGCCGGCGCCCTCGCGGGCGTAGCGCTGGCGGAAGGTGAGCTGCCCGGCCTCGGCCTCGTCCAGGGCCCGGGTGTAGGCGTCGTACTCCTCCGCCGACGTGCGCGCCATCGAGTCGAGGGCGCCGCGCGCCCGGGACAGCAGCACAGCTCCGTCGGTGCGGCCGCCGGTGCGCCGCACCTCTTCCTCCACGGCCCGTACCAGCAGCCGTTCGGCCTCCGCCCGATGACTGTCGCGCATCTCCCGTCCCCCTCCGACGGCGCCGGTCGCGTCTGCGCGCCCCGGCCCATCTACGGGTCCTTCCCCGGTTGACGAGCGGTCAAATGCGCGAGGGTGTGAACGCCCTGCGGAGAGGCCCTGCGGAGAGGCACTGGGCGGAGGCACTGCGCGGAGGCCCGGCGGTGTGCCGTCCGGCGCGGCGCGGGTACTGGGGCAGGATGGACCCCATGGCGAACCGACTGGCCCGCGAGACCTCCCCCTACCTGCTCCAGCACGCCGACAACCCCGTCGACTGGTGGCCCTGGTCGGACGGGGCGTTCGAGGAGGCCCGGCGCCGGGACGTGCCGGTGCTGCTCAGCGTCGGGTACTCCAGCTGCCACTGGTGCCACGTCATGGCCCACGAGTCCTTCGAGGACCGAGCCACCGCCGACTTCCTCAACTCGCACTTCGTCAGCGTCAAGGTGGACCGCGAGGAGCGGCCCGACGTCGACGCCGTGTACATGGAGGCCGTGCAGGCGGCGACCGGGCAGGGCGGCTGGCCGATGACGGTGTTCCTCACGCCGGACGCCGAACCGTTCTACTTCGGTACGTACTTCCCGCCCGCGCCCCGCCAGGGCATGCCCTCCTTCCGGCAGGTCCTGGCCGGCGTCCACCAGGCGTGGACCGACCGGCGCGGCGAGGTCACCGAGGTCGCCGGGAAGATCGTCCAGGACCTCGCCGGACGGGAGATCTCCTACGGCGACGCGCAGGCCCCCGGCGAGGCCGAGCTGGGGCAGGCGCTGCTCGGGCTGACCCGGGAGTACGACCCGCAGCGCGGCGGGTTCGGCGGGGCCCCGAAGTTCCCGCCGTCGATGGTGATCGAGTTCCTGCTGCGCCACCACGCCCGCACCGGCGCCGAGGGCGCCCTGGAGATGGCGCGGGACACCTGCGAGCGGATGGCCCGGGGCGGGATCTACGACCAGCTGGGCGGGGGGTTCGCGCGGTACTCGGTGGACCGCGAGTGGATCGTGCCCCACTTCGAGAAGATGCTGTACGACAACGCGCTGCTGTGCCGGGTCTACGCGGACCTGTGGCGTTCCACCGGCTCCGACCTCGCGCGTCGGACCGCCCTGGAGACCGCCGACTTCCTCGTCCGCGACCTGCGCACCGCCGAGGGCGGATTCGCCTCCGCGCTCGACGCCGACAGCGACGACGGCACCGGCAGGCACGTCGAGGGCGCCTACTACGCCTGGACGCCCGCGCAGCTCGCCGAGGTCCTCGGTGAGGACGACGCGCGGCTGGCCGCCCAGTACTACGGCGTGACCGAGGAAGGCACCTTCGAGCACGGCACCTCGGTGCTCCAGCTCCCGCAGCACGAGGGCGTGTTCGACGCCGAGCGCGTCCTGTCCGTACGGGACCGGCTGCTCGCGGCGCGCGCGGAGCGGCCCGCGCCCGGCCGGGACGACAAGGTCGTCGCCGCCTGGAACGGCCTCGCGATCGCCGCGCTCGCCGAGACCGGCGCGTACTTCGACCGGCCCGACCTGGTCGACGCCGCCGTCGCCGCGGCCGACCTGCTGGTCCGGCTGCACCTCGACGACCAGGGCCGGCTCACCCGCACCAGCAAGGACGGACGTGCCGGTGGCAACGCGGGCGTGCTGGAGGACTACGCGGACGTCGCCGAGGGTTTCCTCGCGCTCGCCTCCGTCACCGGGGAGGGCGTCTGGCTCGACTTCGCGGGGCTCCTCCTCGACCACGTGCTCACCCGGTTCAGCGGGACGGACGGGACGCTGTACGACACGGCGGCGGACGCCGAGCGGCTGATCCGCCGGCCCCAGGACCCCACGGACAACGCGACGCCGTCCGGGTGGACGGCGGCGGCGGGGGCGCTGCTGACGTACGCCGCGCACACCGGGTCCGCGCCGCACCGGGAGGCGGCGGAGCGGGCGCTCGGCGTGGTGAAGGCGCTGGGGCCGCGCGTGCCGCGGTTCGTGGGGTGGGGGCTGGCGGTGGCGGAGGCGTACCTCGACGGGCCGCGGGAGGTCGCGGTGGTCGGACCCGCGGGCGACGAGGCCACGCTGCGGCTGCACCGGGCGGCGCTGCTCGGTACGGCGCCGGGGGTGGCCGTCGCCGTCGGGGAGGCGGGGAGTGACGAGTTCCCGCTGCTGGCGGACCGGCCGCTGGTGGGGGGCGCGGCTGCGGCGTACGTCTGCCGGGACTTCGCCTGCCAGGCGCCGACCACCGAGGTGGAGGAGCTGCGGTCCGCGCTTCGGTGACGGGTGCGTGGGGGTTGAGCGCGCCGTTCCCCGCGCCCCTTAGGGGGCGCTTTCGGCGGGCGTCGGTGTGTTTTCGTACGGAGCGTTGACGACCGAGGCTCCGCGCTTCGGTGACGGGTGCGTGGGGGCTGAGCGCGCCCGCGCGGCGGAGCCGCACATGTCACAGCCCCGCGCCCCTTACGGGGCGCTTCAGCGGGCGTCGGTGTGTTTGCGCACGATCGCTTCCAGTTGTTCGTGGTGGGCGCCGCGCCAGTAGGCGCGGCCGCACTCCTCGCACTGGGCGAAGACGTCGTACGTCTGCTGCGTGCCGCTCTCCAGGCGGTCCGCGACCTCCTCCTTGGTGGCCGCGCGCAGAAGGCCGTTGCAGGCCGTGCAGCGGGTCCAGGGGGACAGGGCGGGGGCGAAGCGGTCCAGGACGTCGGTGAGCTGGTCGTCGGGGCGCGTGCTGTAGACGTACGCGCCGGACCAGAGCTCGCGGCGGCGCAGCAGGCCGCGGTCGCGGCTGAGCAGGACGCGGCGTTCGGCGGCCGACCGGGCGGCGAGCGCGGGGTCGCCGATGTCGGTGGACTCGTAGGCGGCGTCCACGCCGAGCAGCCGCAGACGGCGGGCGAGCGTGCCGAGGTGGACGTCGAGGAGGAAGCGGAGCGGGGCGCCCGGCACCCGCTGGGGGCGGGCCACGGGGCGGACGGTCACCGACTCGCCCGGCACCGGGAGGTGCGCCGGCGCCACCGTGCCGCCGTCCACGAGCAGGGTGCCGACCTCGGTCAGCGGGACGCCGAGGGACTCCACGACGTGGCCCAGCGTGGAGACGCCGTCGACGGGGGCCGGGACGGTGCCGTCCCGGCGCGCCCGGGGGACGAAGACGTGCAGCTCGGGGGCGAACTCGACGGTGATCTCAGTGCCGTTCACCCGGTCAGCATGGCACGCCCTGCGATCGTCACGCGTGCTGGTACGCCACCAGGGAGATCCCCACGTAGTGGGCGATGAACGCGGCCAGCGTGAAGGAGTGGAAGACCTCGTGGAAGCCGAACCAGCGGGGTGACGGGTTCGGGCGCTTGATGCCGTAGACGACGCCGCCGACGCTGTAGAGCACGCCGCCCACGATCACCAGGACGAGGACCGCGATGCCGCCGGTGTGCATGAAGTCCGGCAGGTAGAAGACGGCCGCCCAGCCCATGGCGATGTAGCAGGGCGTGTACAGCCAGCGCGGGGCGCCGACCCAGAAGACGCGGAAGGCGATGCCCGCCGCGGCGGCGCCCCAGACGCCCCACAGCAGCCACTGGCCCTTGGCCTCCGGCAGCAACAGCATGGTGAGCGGGGTGTACGTGCCCGCGATGATCAGGAAGATGTTGGCGTGGTCGAGGCGGCGCAGGACACCGTCCATGCGCGGACTCCAGTTGCCCCGGTGGTACAGGGCGCTGACCCCGAACAGCAGGCACGCCGTCAGGACGTAGATCCCGCAGGCGAGCCGGCCCCGGGAGGAGTCGGCGAGGGCGGTGAGCACGAGACCCGCGATGAGCACGGCCGGGAACATCCCGAGATGCAGCCAACCGCGGAGCTTGGGCTTGACCGGATGCGGCAGGTTGAGCGCCACGGGGCCGCGGCCGGCGGCCGGGGAGTCCGTGTGCGCGTCGGAGGCGGACGCAGTCATGCGCGGCATCGTACCTACGGAACCGTAAGTTACGCGTCAGTACAGCCTCGCGCATCACTGCTTCAGGCCATGATCTCACGCGCGGCCGGACGGCCCGTCAGGTAAAAGGAGAGCCAGGAGCACTCAATGTGTGCGCAAAGAAACAGAGAGGTACGCGGAGATACGCCGAGGTGCGTGGCGATCCTCACGCCGCTCAGGTGTGCGGCCCTCTGGACAGATGGGCGGAGGCATCGGATGATCAAATGAGTGCGGTCGGCACCGGATGAGCGCCCAGGGTGGTCGCGGGGCAAGCGTCCGGGTCGCAGCCCCCACGGGGCCTCCATCACCACATCCCCCTCGAAGGAGCAATCGTGGCGCTCGACATCGCGGCTATCCCCGTCCCCACCAGGCACCAGGAGCTGATCTCGTGGGTGCACGAGATCGCCGAACTGACCCAGCCGGACAGCGTGGTCTGGTGCGACGGATCCGAGGCCGAGTACGAGCGGCTCTGCGAGGAACTGGTGGCGAAGGGCACCTTCCGCGGGCTCGACCCGATCAAGCGGCCGAATTCCTACTACGCCGCCTCCGACCCCACCGACGTCGCCCGCGTGGAGGACCGGACGTTCATCTGCTCCGCGAAGGAGGAGGACGCCGGTCCCACCAACCACTGGAAGGACCCCGCGGAGATGCGGGAGACCTTCACCGGGGAGAACGGCCTGTTCCGCGGGTCGATGCGCGGCCGGACCATGTACGTCGTCCCGTTCTGCATGGGACCGCTCGGCTCCCCGCTGTCCGCTCTCGGCGTCGAGATCACCGACTCGGCGTACGTCGCCGTCTCGATGCGGACGATGACCCGCATGGGCCGGCCGGTCCTCGACGAACTGGGCGACTCCGGGTTCTTCGTCAAGGCCGTGCACACCCTCGGCGCCCCGCTGGAGCCGGGGCAGGCGGACGTCCCCTGGCCGTGCAACAGCACCAAGTACATCTCGCACTTCCCCGAGGACCGCGAGATCTGGTCCTACGGCTCCGGCTACGGCGGCAACGCCCTGCTCGGCAAGAAGTGCTACGCCCTGCGCATCGCCTCCGTGATGGCCCGTGACGAGGGCTGGCTCGCCGAGCACATGCTGATCCTGAAGCTGACGCCGCCGCGCGGTGCGTCGAAGTACGTCGCCGCCGCCTTCCCCTCCGCCTGCGGCAAGACGAACCTGGCCATGCTGGAGCCGACGATCCCCGGCTGGACCGTCGAGACGATCGGCGACGACATCGCCTGGATGCGGTTCGGCGAGGACGGGCGGCTGTACGCGATCAACCCCGAGGCCGGGTTCTTCGGCGTCGCGCCCGGCACCGGCGAGCACACCAACGCCAACGCGATGAAGACGCTGTGGGGCAACTCCGTCTTCACCAACGTCGCCCTCACCGACGACGGAGACGTGTGGTGGGAGGGGATGACCGAGGAGACCCCGGCCCACCTCACGGACTGGAAGGGCAACGACTGGACGCCCGACTCGGGCACCCCGGCGGCCCACCCCAACGCCCGCTTCACCACCCCCGCCGCGCAGTGCCCGATCATCGCGCCCGAGTGGGAGGACCCGAGGGGCGTGCCGATCTCCGCGATCCTCTTCGGCGGCCGGCGTGCCACCGCCGTGCCCCTGGTCACCGAGTCCTTCGACTGGAACCACGGCGTCTTCCTCGGCGCCAACGTGGCCTCCGAGAAGACCGCCGCCGCCGAGGGCAAGGTCGGCGAACTGCGCCGCGACCCGTTCGCGATGCTGCCGTTCTGCGGCTACAACATGGGCGACTACATGGGCCACTGGGTGGACGTCGCCAAGGGCAAGGACCAGGCGAAGCTGCCGAAGATCTACTACGTCAACTGGTTCCGCAAGGACGACGACGGCCGGTTCGTCTGGCCCGGCTTCGGTGAGAACGGGCGGGTCCTGAAGTGGATCGTCGAGCGGCTGGAGGGCAGGGCCGAGGGCGTCGAGACGCCGATCGGCGTGCTGCCGGCCAAGGGCGCGCTGGACACGGAGGGGCTGGACCTGTCCGACGCCGATCTGGACTTCCTGCTGACCGTCGACAACGAGGTCTGGCGGGAGGAGGCGGCGCTGGTCCCCGAGCACCTGGACACCTTCGGCGAGCACACGCCGAAGGAGCTGTGGGAGGAGTACCGGGCGCTGGTGCGGCGCCTGGGGTGAGCGCCTGCTGAGTTTCGCGGACGGTCCGACCCGCTCTGATCCGCGGTGTCGTCACGAAGGCCGGACGTGAAGGGGGTGCCCTTCCGCTTCAGTAGCTCGATGTCCCGGGGCGGAGGGGGACCGTGAACGGGCCGGCTCTCCGCACAACGGCGTGCGGGGGCCGGCCCATCGGTGTGTTGTTGATCGACGTGGGGGGTGCCCCTATGACTTTGGTCAAGGGGTGGTGGAGTGCGGGCGCGTCGTGGCTCGTCGCGCCCACGCCGCGGAGCCGCGTATGTCACAGCCCCGCGCCCCATACGGGGCGCTCGTTCGTGGCGCCCGGTCCGCGCGTCGCTGCGGGTGCGCGCGGACCGGGGCCGTGCGGGAGAGCCCGGGGGCTCAGTGGGCGGCGAGTTCGCGGGGCTCCAGGGCCGCCGCGTGGGCGTCCATGCGCTCGGCGGTGAGGATCGCCGCCGCCGTGTCCGCGCGGGACGCCGCCACGACCAGGGCCCGGCCCGCGAGGGTGTGGGCCCGGCGGTGCAGGGCGGCGAGGTGCGGTGTGTCCTGGGCCGCGGTCAGCGGGACACGGGCCGGCGCGTGGCCGTCCCGCAGCCGGGCCACCTGACCGGCGAGCCGCTCGGCCGCCGTGTCCAGGTCCTCGCCGGGGGCGAGGGCCCGCAGTTCGTCCGTGACCGCGAGCAGGGCGGCGAGATGGCCCGCGAGCTGGATGTCCAGCTCCTCCTCGCGGGAACGGTGCGGGTAGTCCGGATTCGGACCGTCGGCCACCGTGCTGTGGACCGACTTGGTACGGATCGGTTCGTACATGGATGGCCTCCTGAACTGCTTCCAGGAAAGCATCCTACATTGGATTCATTCTAAAGTTGAGTCGCTTCGGGAAAAGGTGGCGAGCCAGGGGTCAGTGCTGGCCGTAGCCCTCCAGGAAGTGGCCGATGCGGCCCACCGCGTCCCGCAGGTCCACCACCGACGGCAGCGTCACCACCCGGAAGTGGTCCGGCTCCGGCCAGTTGAAGCCCGTGCCGTGGACGACCATGATCTTCTCCTGGCGGAGCAGGTCGAGGACCATCTGCCGGTCGTCCTTGATCTTGAAGACCTTGGGGTCCAGGCGCGGGAACAGGTACAGCGCCCCCTTCGGCTTCACACACGTCACGCCCGGAATCCGCGTCAGCAGCTCGTACGCCGTGTCGCGCTGCTCGCGCAGCCGTCCGCCCGGCAGCACCAGGTCCGTGATGGTCTGCCGCCCGCTGAGCGCGGCGACCACCCCGTGCTGGCCCGGCATGTTGGCGCACAGCCGCATGTTCGCCAGGATCGTCAGGCCCTCGATGTAGGACTCGGCGTGCGCGCGCGGACCGGAGACCGACATCCAGCCGACCCGGTACCCGGCCACCCGGTACGCCTTCGACATGCCGTTGAAGGTGAGCGTCAGCAGGTCCGGGGCGACCGACGCGGTCGGGACGTGCGTGGCGTCGTCGTAGAGGATCTTGTCGTAGATCTCGTCCGAGCAGACCAGCAGGTTGTGGCGGCGGGCGATGTCCGTCAGCCCCCGCAGCAGCTCCTCGTCGTACACCGCGCCCGTGGGGTTGTTCGGGTTGATGATGACGATCGCCTTGGTGCGGTCGGTGACCTTCCGCTCGATGTCGGCGAGGTCCGGCATCCAGTCGGCCTGCTCGTCGCAGCGGTAGTGCACGGCCGTGCCGCCGGAGAGCGAGACGGCCGCCGTCCACAGCGGGTAGTCCGGCGCCGGGACGAGGACCTCGTCGCCGTCGTCCAGCAGCCCCTGCATCGCCATCACGATCAGCTCGGAGACGCCGTTGCCGATGAAGACGTGCTCGACGTCGGTCTCGATGCCCAGGGTCTGGTTGTGCATGACGACCGCGCGGCGCGCGGCCAGCAGCCCCTTGGCGTCGCCGTAGCCGTGCGCCGTCGAGACGTTGCGGAGGATGTCCTCCAGAATCTCGGGCGGGCACTCGAAGCCGAAGGCGGCTGGGTTGCCGGTGTTCAGCTTCAGGATGCGGTGACCGGCCGCTTCCAGCCGCATCGCCTCCTCGAGGACCGGGCCCCGGATCTCGTAACCGACGTTGGCGAGCTTGGTCGACTGGATCACCTGCATGACGGTGAGCTTACGGCCCGGTCACGACCCATGGGCCGTGTTCTCCACCACGTGGGACGAGCGTTTTGCCCCGTTCGGTACCGGCGTCCTGCGCACCGACCGCCCCGCCAGCACGTCCGTCCGGCGGCCGTCCTCGATCACGAAGCGGCCGTCGACCAGGACGTGCGGGATGCCCGTGGGCAGGCGGCGCGGGGTGTCGAAGGTCGAGCCCGCCGCCACCGTCGCCGGGTCGAAGAGGACCAGGTCGGCCCGGTGGCCCTCGCGGACCAGGCCCCGGTCGGGCAGCCGCAGCCGGGCCGCAGGCCGGGACGTGAGGTGGGCCACGCACTCCTCCAGGGAGAGCACGCCCAGCTCGCGGACGTAGTGGCCGAGGTAGTGCGGGAAGGTGCCGTAGGCGCGCGGGTGGGGCTTGGCGCCCTGGAGGATGCCGTCCGAGCCGCCGGTGTGCACCCGGTGGCGCATGATCGCGCGGACGTTCTCCTCGTGGCCGACGTGCTGGAGGATGGTCGGCGCGAGGCGGTCGGCGAGGAGCAGCCGGCGGGCCGTCGTCCACGGGGTCTCGCCGCGCAGCCGCGCCGACTCGGCGACCGTGCGGCCGACGTACTCCGTCAGCGCCGGGTCGTTGACGCCGGAGATCTCGATCGTGTCCCACTCCATGGGCACGCCGTGGCAGCCGTCGGAGCCGGTCACCTCCAGGTGGTGCCGGACGCGCTCGGCGGTGGCGTCGTCCGCCAGCCGCTCCAGGACGCGCTCCGGGCCGCCCTCGCTCGCCCAGCTCGGCAGCATCGCCACGAGCGTCGTGCAGCCGGGGGTGTAGGGGTAGGTGTCGAGCGTGATGTCGGCGCCGGACGCGAGCGCCTCGTCCAGCAGCGTCAGCAGCTCGGGCGCCCGGCCCTTGTTGACGCCGAAGTTCATGGTGGCGTGCGCCAGGTGCAGCGGGCAGCCCGCCTCCCGGGTCAGCTCCACCATCTCCTGGTACGCCGCCAGGGCGCCCGCCCCGTACGAGCGGTGGTGCGGGCAGTAGTAGCCGCCGTACTCGGCCACCACCCGGCACAGCTCGGTCAGCTCGGCGTCTTTCGCGTACATGCCCGGTGTGTAAGTCAGCCCCGACGACAGGCCCACCGCGCCCTGCTGGAGCCCCTCGGCGACCAGCCGCCGCATGTGCGCCAGCTCGGCGTCGGTCGCCTCCCGGTCCTCCCAGCCGACGGCGAGCGCCCGGACCGTGCCCTGCGGGATCAGGTACGCGGCGTTGACCGCGATACCCCGGTCGAGGCGGTCCAGGTACTCGCCGACCGAGCGCCAGTCGAAGTCGATGTCGTCGCCGGGGCCGTTCCACCCGGCGATGGCGCCGCGCACCTCGGCGAGCGTGCGGTCGTCGACCGGCGCGTACGACAGTCCGTCCTGGCCGATGACCTCCAGGGTCACGCCCTGCGCGGCCTTCGCGCTGTGGTCGGGGTCGCGCAGCAGCGCCAGATCGCTGTGGGCGTGCATGTCGATGAAGCCGGGGGAGAGGACCAGCCCTTCGGCGTCGAGTCCGCGCCGGGCGGTGGGCCGCTGGCAGCCGGCCCCCGCGGCCTCCTTGACGATCGACACGATCCGGCCGCCGTCGACCACGACGTCCGCCCGGTAGGAGGGACCACCGGAGCCGTCCACGACCTCCGCGTCCCGGATGACCAGCTCTTCCATCTTCGCGAGGCCCTCTCTAGAAGAACGTACGGATGTAGTCGACGACCGTGCCGTCCGCCTCGGCGACCGGGATCAGCTGCCACTTGTCGAACGACGTGCAGGGGTGGGACAGGCCCATGCCGACCCAGTCGCCGACCTCCAGCTCCGCCCCGGGGGCCGTGCGCAGCCAGGCATGCTGGTCGGAGAGGCCGGTCACCTCGATCCCCGTGGCCGGGCGCTCGGCGCCGTCCGCGCCGCGCACCGCCTGCGCGAAGGGGAGGTGGAGGTCGTAGGCGGCGTCGCGCTTGCCCGCGTTGGTGAACGCCTGCTCGGGGGAGGGCCGGGAGACGACCTGGCTCCACAGGCGGAACGCCGGCTCCAGGGCGCCCTCCTCGGGGACCCGGTTGAACGGGGTGATCTCGCGGTAGTGGCCGTCGTCGTGCGAGACGTACGCCCCCGAGCGCAGCAGCTTGAGCACGGGGAGGGAGAGGCCGGGGAGCTCCGCGAAGACGTCGGCGACCGCGTCGAACCAGGCGCTGCCGCCCGCGCTGACCACGATGTCGTCGATGCCCGCGAACCGGCCGGCCTTGTCGAAGCCGGCCGCGAGGGCGACCAGGCGGCGCAGCCACGCGCGCACCTTCTCCGGGTCGGCGTCCGGCACCTCGCCCTCGTAGCCGGCGACGCCCACCAGCCGCAGCGACCCGGCGGCGGCGACCGCGTCGGCGACCGCCGCGCACTCCGCCTCGGTGCGTACGCCGGTCCGGGCGCCCTCGCCCGCCGCCAGCTCCACGACGACGTCCAGCGGCCGGGTGGCGCCCGCCTCCGTCAGCGCCGCGTCCATCAGCTCCGCGCCGCGCACCGAGTCGACGTAGGTGATCAGACGGAACTCCGGGTCGGCGGCCTGCTCGGCGGCGATCCAGCGCAGGGCGGCGGCGTCGACGAGTTCGTTGGCGAGGAAGATCCGCCGGATGCCGAAGGCGCGGGCGACCCGCACCTGGTGCGGGACGGCCAGGGTGATGCCCCACGCGCCGTGCTCGATCTGCCGGTGGAAGAGCCGCGGGGCCATCGAGGTCTTGCCGTGCGGCGCGAAGGCCAGTCCGTGCCGCGCCGAGTACGTCTCCATCAGCGCGAGGTTGTGCGCGAGGCGCTCGGCGGACAGGGCCAGTACGGGGGTGGTGAAGCCGCCGGTGAAGAGGTTGCGGCGCTGACCGGCCAGTTCGGCGACGGTCAGTCCGTACGCGTCCGGCGGGAGGCCCTTGAAACGGTGGTCGACAGGGTCCTCGGCCAGCTGGGCGAGGGCTTCGATACCGGTGTCGAGGGCCATGGAGCCTCCCTGGTCAGGCATGTTGCATTCTCTGCAACAGCCGTTGCGTATGTCGCTCACTGCTGTCTAACATCTCGGCGAACGCGGGGTCAACGAAAAGCCGCCGCCCGCGAGAGGAACAGGAGCCCACCTCATCGTGACCGCCGACGGATCTCTTGCCACCACCCCCGACGTCGTGGACGTCGTCACCCTCGGCGAGTCCATGGTCACCTTCCTGCCCTCCCGCCCCGGCCGCCTCGCCGACGTCCCCTCCTTCGACCGGGCCATCGGCGGCGCCGAGTCCAACGTCGCCTGCGCGCTCGCCGCCGCCGGACACACCGTCCGCTGGGTCAGCCGCGTCGGCACCGACGGCTTCGGCGACCACCTGGTGGAGACCATCGGCGGCTACGGCGTCGACACCGGTGCCGTACGCCGGGACCCCGCCCGGCCGACCGGCGTGTACTTCCGCACCGCCGGGGACCGCGCCACCGACGCCCACGAGGTGGCGTACTACCGCGCAGGCTCCGCCGCGTCCGCGATGTCCACGGGGACGGTGGACCTGGCGGCGGTGGACGCCGGACGCGTCCTGCACCTCTCCGGCATCACGGCCGCGCTCTCCGCCGACTGCCTGGAACTCCTGCGGCACCTGACCGCGCCCCGCCCCGGCCGCCCGCTGATCTCCTTCGACGTCAACCACCGGCCCGGCCTGTGGCGTGACCCGGCCGACGGCCCCCGGGTACTGCTGGAACTGGCACGCCGGGCGGACATCGTCTTCGTCGGCGACGACGAGGCATGGGGCCTGGACGGTCCCGACGCCGTCCGGGCGGCCCTGCCCGAACCCGAACTGCTCGTCGTCAAGCAGGGCGCCGCCGGCGCCACCGCCTTCCACGGACCGCACGCCACCCGCGAACCCGCCCCCCGCGTCGACGTCGTCGCCGCCGTCGGCGCCGGTGACGCCTTCGCCGCCGGGTTCCTCTCCGCCACCCTGCGCGGACTCCCGCTCCGCGACCGGCTCCGCCACGGCCACCTCGCGGCCGCCGCCGCCCTCACCATCCCCGGCGACCTCGCCGCACCGCCCGCCCGGCACCACGCCGACCGCCTCGCCGCCCTCGACGACGCCGCGTGGGGGAGACTGCGACTCGGCCCCGGCTGGACACAGGACGTCCGAGGGGCCGACGAGGAGGTACGCACCCCATGAGCCAGACCGTCGACCGCGCGCTCAGCATCCTGCCGCTGCTCGCCGAGGGCCCCGCCGACCTCGGCCGGGTCGCCGACGCCCTCGGCGTCCACAAGTCCACGGCCCTGCGCCTGCTGCGCACCCTCCACGAACACGGCTTCGTCTACCGCCAGTCCGACCAGCGCTACCGCCTCGGCGCCCGGCTCATCGCCCTCGCCCAGGAGGCGATGGAGAACCTGGACGTCCGCGAGATCGCCCACCCCCACCTCGTACGCCTCAACGAGAACTGCGGCCACACCGTCCACCTCGCCGTCTACGAGGAGGACGAGGTCCTCTACATCGACAAGGTGGAGAGCCGCTACCCGGTCCGCATGTACTCGCGGATCGGCAAACCCGTCGCCATCACCGTCGCGGCCGTCGCCAAACTGCTCCTCGCGGACCTCCCCGAGAGCGAGCGCCGCGCCGTCGCCGAGAAACTCGACTACCCCCTGTACACGGCCCGTTCGACACCCGGCGCCGACGCCTTCCTCAAGGAACTGGCCAAGGTGCGCGAACAGGGCTGGGCCACCGACCTCGGCGGCCACGAGGAGTCCATCAACTGCGTCGCCGCACCCGTCAGGGACGCCGGCGGCCGGGTGGTCGCCGCGATGTCGGTCTCCGCGCCGAACGTCGTCGTCACCGCCGACGAACTCCTCACCCTGCTCCCGCTGGTGCGCCGTACGGCGGACGCCATCAGCGGCGAGTACTCCGGCAGGACCCCAGTCAAGGAAGTCACCACATGACCGAGAAGACCGCGCTCACCCCCAAGACCCACACCGTGCCCCCGGCCAGGTTCAGCCACGGCGTACGCAAGGGCAACATCCTCCAGGTCGCCGGCCAGGTCGGCTTCCTCCCGCACGAGGACGGCAAGGCCCCCACCCCGGCCGGCCCCACCCTGCGTGAGCAGACCCTGCAGACCCTCGCCAACGTGCAGGCGATCCTCGAAGAGGGCGGTGCGAGCTGGGACGACGCGATGATGATCCGCGTCTACCTCACCGACGTCGACCACTTCGCCGAGATGAACGCCATCTACAACGAGTACTTCGAGGTACAGGGCCTCACCCAGCCCCCGGCCGCGCGCACCACCGTCTACGTGGGCCTGCCCGCCGGCCTCCTCATCGAGATCGACGCGCTCGCCGTACTGGGCTGACCGTCCCTCTCCGTATCTCCCGCTTCTCCGCGCACGGCACGGCGCTCCCCGCCCGGAGCGCCGTGCCGCGATGCTCCCTGCCCGAAAGCCGTATGCACTCCCCCAGAAAAACCAGAGGACCCCCCTATGTCCGAAGCCCCGCCCCACACCGGCGGCCTGCTCCTCCTGATCGACGGCACGGCCGGTCTGCTCACCGTCGCCGCGATCGGCATCGCCCTCCTGCTCTTCCTGATCATCAAGGTCCGGCTCCAGCCGTTTGTCGCGCTGCTCGCCGTCTCCATAGCCGTCGGCCTGCTCGCCGGCCTGTCGGTCACCGAACTCTTCGGCACCGTCCAGAAGTCCGACGCCGTCTCCACCATCGAGTCCGGCATGGGCGGCATCCTCGGACACGTCGCCATCATCATCGGCCTGGGCACCATGCTCGGCGCGATCCTCGAAGTCAGCGGCGGCGCGCAGGTGCTCGCCTCCCGGCTGCTGTCCCTCTTCGGCGAGAAGCGCGCGCCCCTCGCCATGGGCCTCACCGGCCTCATCTTCGGCATCCCGGTCTTCTTCGACGTGGGCATCTTCGTCCTCGCGCCGATCGTCTACGCCGCCGCCAAGCGGAGCGGCAAGTCGGTCCTGCTCTACTGTCTGCCGCTGCTGGCCGGGCTCTCCATGACCCACGCGTTCCTGCCGCCGCACCCCGGCCCGGTCGCCGCCGCCGGTCTCCTCCACGTCGACCTCGGCTGGGTCATCCTCATGGGCGTCGTCTGCGGCATCCCCGCCGTGCTGGCCGCCTGGGCCTACTCCGCCTGGATCGGCCGCCGCCTCTTCGTCGCCGTCCCCCAGGACATGGTCGAGGCCGCCGAGGAGGCCAAGGAGGCCGTCCTCGCCGAGCAGCGCTCCGCCGGTGTCACGCCGCGCGAGGACCCGGTGCCGCTCGGCACGGTCCTCGGCATCATCGGCACCCCGCTGGTCCTCATCCTCGCCGCGACGTTCTCCTCGATCGCCCTGGACCCCTCCACCGGCCGCTCGGTGATCGAGTTCTTCGGCAACCCGTTCGTCGCCCTCACCATCGCCCTCTTCCTCGCCTACTACCTGCTCGGCGTCCGGCGCGGCTGGTCCCGCAAGTCCCTGGAGTCGGTCTCGACGTCCTCGCTCAAGCCGGTCGGCAACATCCTGCTGGTGGTCGGCGCGGGCGGCGTCTTCGGCGCCGTCCTCAAGGGCAGCGGCGTCGCCCAGGCCCTCTCCGACACGTTCAACGGCATCGGCCTGCCGGTGATCGTGCTGTCCTACCTGATCTCGGTCGTGCTCCGGGTGGCGCAGGGCTCGGCGACCGTGG
The DNA here is from genome assembly GCF_034105845.1 of Streptomyces sp. CRN 30. NCBI lineage: Bacteria > Bacillati > Actinomycetota > Actinomycetes > Kitasatosporales > Streptomycetaceae > Streptomyces > Streptomyces sp. CRN 30. The sequence goes on from NZ_JAVRHI010000513.1 coordinate 47,411, forward strand.
CGATCGTCACGACGGCGGGCATCGTCACCCCGCTGCTCGCCGACGGCGACCACTCCCAGGCGTTCCTCGCCCTGGTCATCATGGCCATCTCGGCGGGCTCCATCTTCGCCTCGCACGTCAACGACGGCGGCTTCTGGATGGTGGCCAAGTACTTCGGCATCAGCGAGCGGGACACGCTCAAGTCGTGGACCGTGCTGGAGAGCGTGCTGTCGCTCGGCGGGTTCGCGGTGGCGGCCGTACTGAGTCTGTTTGTCTGAGAAGCCTGTCCGTCCCGGCATCGTCGGGGTAACGATGCCGGGCCCGGCTGTCCTCCGCACAGGATCGTCGACCATACTGCCCGCGTGGAGCAGCGCATTGGATCGAGCAGCCAGCCCCTGGAAGGCGCCGGATTCGACCCGGCCTTCATCCCCGGGCTCACGTCGCCCGGGTCCGGCGAGAAGGAGGACGTGAAGCCGGCGGCGGAGGCGGAGCCCGGCTTTGTGGACGCCGACGAGGAGCCGCCCCCGGCACCCGGCGCGTCCGGCGCCGAGGCATCCCCGGAGGAGGCCGCCGCGGACGCTTCCGAGGAGGCCCCTGAGGCCCCGGAGGACGGCCCCGTCTTCGAGGCGGCCGACCGGCGCGCCAAGGTCGTCGCCGACCACAGCGGCGTCCGCCTCGCCCTGGACGACCAGGCGTGCGAGTTCCGCTGGGACGAGATCGGCGCGGTCGAGACGGAGACGGCGCGCTTCGGCAAGCGGTTCACCGTCACGGTGCACACGCACGACCGCCGCTGGTACTACGTCGAGGTCGAGGCGGTCTCCCGCGGCCGGTTCGCGGAGTGGGAGTCCGAACTGGACGCGGTGCTGGACGCGTACTTCGAGGACGGCGACACCGAGGAGAAGACGGCGGAGCCGGAGGACAAGACGGCGGAGCCGGAGGAGGAGACGGCGGAGCCGGAGGAGAAGGCCGGCGACGCCAAGTAGGCACATGGCGTAAAGATCCGCGCACGCCCTCTTGCCGCCCCGCCCGCCGTGGGCTTTCTTGACCCTCATGGCGGACCTCACGGGCAACCTCAGTGACACCGGCACCACCCGCAAGTCCAGTTGGCGCCACATCGGCCCCGGCATCGTCGTGGCGGCGACCGGGGTCGGCGCCGGCGACCTGGTGGCCACGCTGATCGCGGGCGCCAACTTCGGTTACACCCTGCTCTGGGCGGCCGTCATCGGCTGCCTGGTCAAGATCTCCCTGGCCGAGGCGGCGGGCCGGTGGCACCTGTCCACCGGCCGCACCCTCTTCGACGGCTGGGCGAGCCTCGGCCCCTGGACCACGTGGTTCTTCGCCGTCTACGCGGTGATCTGGGGCTTCGTCTACGGCGCGGCGGCGATGTCGTCCAGCGCCCTGCCGCTCCAGGCGCTCTTCCCCGACGTGATGGACCTCGAATGGTGGGGCGTCGCCTGCGGCGTGGCCGGCCTCGTCTTCGTCTGGTTCAACAAGTACGCCGTGTTCGAGAAGGTCATGACGGTCCTGGTGGGCGTCATGTTCGTGGTGACGGTGTACCTGGCGATCCGGGTCGCCCCCAACCTGGGCGACGCCTTCGCGGGCCTCCTCCCGGTGCTGCCCGACGAGAAGGACTCCGTCCTCAACACCCTCGGCCTGATCGGCGGCGTCGGCGGCACGATCACGCTGGCCGCGTACGGCTACTGGGTCAACGCCAAGGGCTGGACGGACACCGGCTGGATGAAGGTCATGCGGCTGGACAACCGGGTCGCGTACGCCACCACCGGCATCTTCGTCATCGCGATGCTCTTCGTCGGCGCCGAGATGCTGCACTCGGCCGAGGTCGCCATCGCCAGCGGTGACAAGGGCCTGATCCAGCTCGGCGACATCCTGGCGGACGAGTACGGCTCGGCCACGGCGAAGTTCTTCCTGATCGGCTTCTTCGCCACGTCGTTCACCTCGCTCATCGGCGTCTGGCACGGCGTCAGCCTGATGTTCGCCGACTTCGTGGCCCGGCGGCGGGGCGGGACCGAGACCCGGGGCGAGGACGTGGCCTCGGGCCGCCGCGAACGCTCCTGGGCCTTCCGCGGCTATCTCCTCTGGCTGACCTTCCCGCCGATCGTCCTGCTCTTCCAGGGCCAGCCCTTCCGCCTTGTCATCCTCTACGGCGTGCTGGGCGCGGCCTTCATGCCGTTCCTCGCCCTGACCCTGATCTGGCTGCTCAACTCCGCGCGCACGCCCCGCGAGTGGCGCAACGGCGCGCTGAGCAACGGCATGCTGGCCGTCGCGGGCCTGCTCTTCCTGGTCCTGTGCGTGAAGCAGATCTGGGACCAGCCGTGGGCGGAGTTCTTCTGACCCGCGCAGGCGGGTCTAGCTCTGGATGCTGTCCGCGCCGGTGGCACCGGCGAGGGCCCGGCCGATCAGGGTGGTGAAGTCGCTGTAGACGGCGTCGGCGTCCTTGTTCCTCGGCAGCAGCGGCCGCAGGGGGCTCTCCGCGTCGAGATCGGTGGAGAGCCGCTCCTTGTAGGCGTTGTAGACCTTCGCGATGTCCGCGCGGAACGCGCCGCTGCCCCACTTCAGCGGCCGGGCGCGCATCCGGTCGTCGTTGGTGGCCGCGATGGAGGCGACGTCCATGAGGAAGCAGTCGAGCAGATCGGTGACGTCCTGGGTACTCGCCCCGGGGGTGCGGGTGCGGGCGTCCTGGGCGAGCAGCCGGGCCATCTCCAGGGCGGTGTCGCGGTAGATCTGGTAGCGCGGCCCGCTGGGGATGACGGCCAGGATGTGATCGGGCTGCTTGGCGCCCACCGTGTTCATCATCGGCATCTCGCCGCCGCGCTGCTGGTCCTCCAGCCCCGGCACGGGCCAGGGCATGCCGCGCAGATGCTTCTCCTCCTGCGCGATCCCCTGGGCGTCGGCCAGCGGGTGGACCGAGAACTCGTGCGCGAGCATGCCCATGACGTACCCGACGTCGTACTTCTCGAAGTAGTAGGCGGCGAGCGTGACGAAGACACCGTCGGCGCCCCGGTCCTTGACCTCGGCGGGTGTGTCGGCGGTGCGCTTCTCCAGGGTGATGTGGCAGGTACGGGTACCGACGAACTCGTTGATCGCGCTGTGCCGGTTGAGCAGGTCGAGGACGCGGGCCGCCTTCTCCTGGTACTGCGCCTTCGTCCGGTCGAGGTTGGTGAACCGGAAGCTGCCCTGGACGAACGGCTCCGGTGCGGCGGCCGTGGTCGCCGGGGCCCGCTGCACCATGTGCCCGCCCTGCCGCAGCGCGGCGGTGACGGCCGCGTTGCCCGCGGTGTGCCGGTGGTCGAGGACTCCGGGCCGTGCCCCGTCCTCCTGCCGTACGGCGGTGGACGGCAGCGGCGTACGCGGGGGCCGCGCCGCCTGGTCGTGATCGTGATCGTGAGCGCGGGCGTGCAAGGAAATTCCTTCTGAACGGGGCGTTACGCGGTTCTGTATACGCGCCCGTACGGCCGGGGTGAAGGACCGCGAGGGCACACCCGGGTTGCCCCCGCGGTCATCCCTCTACCGCAGCTTCTCCCACTCCTCACTCAGCGCCATCTCCTTGAGCTGGTCCATGGTCAGCGCGGGGGTCTCGCGCTCCGGCTCGGCGTGCGCGGCGCCGTTGTTGAAGGCGCTGATCACCACCCGGAACCCGTCGGTGCCCTTGCGCAGGGTGTCGACCGTCCACATCACGGCCCCGGCGACCCGGTCGTCCCCGGCGCCCTGCTGGGTGCTGAGCAGCGTGCCGTCGGGCAGGGTCTCGGCGTCGCCCCAGAGCTGCTCGGTGATCTCCGGGTCGTTCATGCCGTGCTCCACGTTGACCTGGACGAGGCTCTGGCCGCGACCGTCGTCGACGATGACGTACGCGAACTCGCCCGAGCCGTCGTCGCCGTGGTCGACCACGTCCAGCCCCTTCGGCAGCAGCGCGGTGAGGGTGTCGCCGGCTCCCTCGCCGGGGGCGTCGGACGGGGTGGTCTCCGGCGATGCGGGGGCGGACGGCTTGTCGGTCTCGCCGGGCAGGGAGTCGATCATCCCGCGCCACACGTCGGCCGTGACGACCTCCTTCAGCTCGGCGGGGGACAGCGGCGGCTCCTCGCGGGAGATCTCCGCGCCTTTCTCGGCCGGGGCGTTCCACTCGGACAGGCTGACGTGCTGCCCCTCCGCCGTGACCAGGTCGGCGGACCAGAGCCGGGTGTCCTCGCGCCGGTCCGGATACTCGTAGCCCTGGAAGAGCCGGAGCGTGGAGCCGTCCGGCAGCCGGCTGGTGGAGCAGGCGTCGTACGGGGTGAAGGTCTTGTCCGGGCACTCCGTCACCTGGCCGGCGTCCGAACCGGTCCGGGCGAGGCCGAAGGCGAGGGCGGCGGCGCCGTCACCGTCGTCGTAGACGACGTTCAGGTACGGCTCGTCGTCCTGTGCGCTGCCACTGAGCCGCCCGTCGGGGAGCAGCTCCTCCAGCGCCGAGTACATGGCCTTGCCGGTGAAGGGGGAAGGGGAGGCGGCCGGCCGGGTGCCGGTGGAGGCGGCCGAGGCGGTTCCGGTGGCCTCCGCCGTGCCCCCGCGCGGCAGCAGCAGCGCACTGCCCACCCCCACCAGGGCGACCCCGGCGACCCCGCCGGCCAGTCCGGCGCGGCGCCGCACCCGGGTCCGCTCCCCGCGCGCCCGTCCACCGGAGACGAGGGCGGCCCGGTCGGCCGCGAAGCCGTCGCCGGCATCGCGCAGGGCGTCGGCGAGCCGGTCCTCGAAGGAGTCACGCTGGTTCTCGGGCATGGCGAACACCCTTTCCGCAAGGTGTGAGGTGAGAGGTGAGTGGTCGGACGGCGCGGTGGCCGGACGGTGCGGTGCTCCGGGCGCCGGGGTCAGGGCCTGGCGTACTCCGAGAGGTCCTCGCCGAGCAGCTCGCGCAGTCTGCCCAGCGCCCGGACGCAGCGTGTGCGCACCGCCGCCGAGCTGACGTTCATCACGTCGGCGGTCTCCTCGACGGAGCGGTCCTCCCAGTAGCGCAGGACGATGACGGCCCGGTCCTTGGGCGGCAGCCGGGACAGCGCGTCGAGCAGGGTGAGCCGCAGCGGCGCGTCACCGTCGCCGGTGCCCGGCAGCTCCGGGAGGACGTCCGTGGCCCGCTCGCCGCTGCTGCGTCTGCGCTGGTGGGTGAGGAACGCCCGGGTGAGGACGGTCTGCGCGTATCCGGCGGGGTTGTCGATCCGGGCCATCCGGCCCCAGCGGACATACAGCCGGCCGAGGGTCTCCTGTACGAGATCCTCGGCCAGATGTGTGTCGCCCGCCGTCAGCAGGCACGCGGACCGGTACAGCTGCCCGGCCCGCGCGGACGCGAACTCCGCGTACCCTTCCGCGCGCCCCTGTCGTGGCTGCCACATGCGGTCCCCCTGTCCGTGCCTGCCGTCCTCACTTCCCTGACGCGGCGGGACGGGGGAAATGTTTCATACGAAACGCACAGCCCCGCTCAGCAGTACTGCGCCTCCTTGCCGATCGACCGGTACATGCAGTCGGCGTTCTCCAGGAGCTGGAGCACGGCGTCGCGGTTGCGGGACGTCTCGCGCTCGATCACCTCGTCGGGCGGGTAGAAACCGCCCGCACTGCTGGACGTCGGGTACATCTCGAAGGTGTAGCCGAAGATCTTCTGGCTGCCCCACAGCCAGTCGTCGATCGAACCGTCCGTGATGTACAGGTCGCTGGACTGCTCGGCGGTGTAGCCGTTGCTGGCCGCCAGCTTGCCGCCGACCGTGGCGAAGGCGTTGCGGTCGTCGGCCGTCATGCCGGTCGTGGTGTCGGAGTAGGTGTAGCCGAAGGGCCACAGGACCAGTTCGCTGTATGTGTGGAAGTCGATCCCGGCGGTGATCTGCTGCTCGCCGCCGACGACGCGGCTGCGCACGAAGTTCGCGACGACCTTCACCTCGGGGGCGGACTCGGCGGACGTGCCGCGGTAGGTCTCGGAGGACGGCGAGCCGGAGGAACCGCCGCAGCAGCCGAACTGGTAGGCCCAGTTGCGGTTGAGGTCCGTCCCGACGTACGAGGAGCCGCTGTTGGGCTGCCGGTTCTTCCGCCACGACCGGTACGAGCCGGTGGCGATGTCGTACTCGCCGCCGTCCGGGTTGAGGTCGGGGACGATCCAGATCTCGCGGTTGTTCACCATGTTCGTGACGCGGGAGTCGGAGCCGTAGCCGGCGCCGAGTTCGCGGAGCAGGTACAGCGCCATCTCGACGGTGAGGTGCTCGCGGGCGTGCTGGTGGAAGGTGAACAGCACCTCGGGCTCGGACTCGTCCGTGGCCACGTTGTCGCTGACCTTGATCGCGACGATGTTCCGTCCGCTGTACGACGTCCCGATCACGCGCTTGCTCATGATGCCGGGGTAGGCGGCGATCCGCTGGTCGATCTCCGTGTTCGTCTCGGCGTAGTTGTGGTAGCGCGAGTCGGCCGACGGGAAGTCGAAGAGCCGCAGGTCGTCGGCGGCGGAGCTGCGGTCGGGCGCGGAGCCGACGAGGGTGACCTCGTACCCCTGGCCGCGGAGCTTCTTGATCTGGTCGGCGCGGCCGGAGACGACGACGGTCTCTTCGTCGGCCTCGTCGACGGTGACGCCGGACGCCTGGATGGCGGTGCGGGTGACGGGGTTCGTCCGCTGGTGGATCTCGTACTGCCGTACGTCGTCCGCGGACTCCGCCTGCGCCTGTGCGCCGGTCGCCGTGGCGTCGGTGACGGTGGCGGTGAGGGGTGCGGCCAGCGCGAGCGCGAGCAGCGCGGCGAGGGCCGCGCTGTGTCTGCGCGTGCCCTTCCTGCCTCGTATGTGCAGTCGCATGAATTCTCCTGGGGTGTGGAGCCGGGGGGTGTTTCAGTGCGACGGACCGGTCGGTGGTGCGGGTGTGGCGCACATGGTGTCGGCATGGCATGCACGGGTCAATGACGAGTGGTGCGTGCATGGACCGCGTGGACGAGATCCGGCCGGGAGGAAGGGCACACACAGAAAATCGATGACACTTCGGGGGGAAGTGTCATCGATCTCTGTACGGGCGGAACCGACCGGGGAGCGGTGAGGGCTACGGCAGCGCGTGGACGTGCGGCCCCACCGCCGAGGACCACGCGTTGCCCGCCGTGGCGTCCCAGTTCGTGGACCACGTCATCGCACCCCGCAGCGCCGGGTACGCCTTCGACGGCTTGAAGGAACCGCAGTTCGTCAGCTTCGTCAGGCAGTCGAGGGCGTTGTTCACCACGCCCGGAGCGACGTAACCGCTGCCCGCGCCGCGCGTCGAGGCCGGTACGCCGATGCCGACCTGGGACGCGTCCAGGCCGCCCTGCAACTGGATGCAGGCCAGCGCGGTCAGGAAGTCCACCGAGCCCTGGCTGTAGACCTTGCCGTCACAGCCCAGCATCGAGCCGCTGTTGTAGTACTGCATGTTGACGACGGTCAGGATGTCCTTCACGTTCAGCGCCGTCTGGAAGTACGAACCCGACGTCGACTGCATGTCGATGGTCTGCGGCGCCATCGTCAGGATCATGTCCGGGCCCGCCTTCGCGGACAGCGCCCGCAGGGCCTGCGTCATGTACGTCGGGTTGAGCCCGTTCTCCAGGTCGATGTCGACGCCGTCGAAACCGTACGTCTGCATCAGCGAATAGACCGAGTTCGCGAAGTTCGTCGCGGAGGCCGTGTCCGCGACCGACACCGTGCCCTTCTCGCCGCCGACCGAGATGATCACCTTCTTGCCGGCCGCCTGCTCGGCGGCGACATCCGCCTTGAACTGGTCGACGGTGTAGCCGTTCAGCTCGGCCGAGGCCAGGTTGAACGTCACCGCGCCCGGCACCGTCGTCGCGTCGGCGAAGGCCACCGCGATGATGTCGTACGCGTCCGGCACGTCGGAGATCCGCTGCACGGTCGCGCCGTTGTCGAAGTTCTGCCAGTAGCCGGTGACGGCGTGCGCGGGGAGGTCACCGCCGCCGGGGCCCCCGCTCTGCTCCGTCGTGCGGCCCGTCACCGCCGCCGACTTCGCCGACTCGCCCGCCGAGTTCACCGCCGTGACCTGGAAGGAGTACGACGTCGAGGCGGCGAGCCCGGTCACGGTCGCCGACGTGCCGGTCACCGTCGTCACCTTCGTACCGTCGCGGTAGACGTTGTAGCCCGTCGCGCCGGACACCGTGTTCCAGGCGAGGGAGACCGAGGAGGAGGTCGTGGCCGACACGCTCGGGGCGGCCGGGGCGGACGGGACCACCACGGGCCCGTCACCGCCGCCGCCCCCGTCGGGTCCGAACACCGAGACGTCGTCGACGTAGTACGGCTGCTGCCCGTACCAGCCGTGCGTGTACACCGTCACCGAGGTCGTCGACGCGCCCGTCCTGAAGGACGTCGAGAGCTGCTTCCAGGCGGAGGAGTCCGGGGTCCACGTCGAGACGTCCGTCGTGCCCGTGCCCGTGACGCCCAGGTAGGCGTACCCGCCCTGCACCCAGGCGCCCAGCGTGTACGTGGAGTTCGGCTGCACGGCGACCGTCTGGGCGCACCGCGCGTTGTCCTGCCCGGCGGGCGTCGCCTTCAGCGCGGCCGCGCCGCCGTGCACCGGCGAGGAGACGGCGGCGCCGCTGCCCGCCGTACAGGTCCAGTTGCCGAGCCCGGCCTCGAAGCCGGCGTTCTTCGCGTTGTTGACGTCGGCGGCGGACGCCTGCCCCACCACCGTGACGGAGAGGGCGAGCGCCGCGGTGACGCTCCCCGCCCAGAATCTCGTCCGCCTGCCCAGCCGTCTGCGTACGCGTGCCATCGGGACCTCCGGTGGGGGAGTCGGGGGAGAGTGGTGAGGTAAAGGTGGTCCAGACCAATTGAGGGTGTCAAGAGGTAGGTCCGAACCAAGCTCGCCGCTCGGGGGCCTCCGTCGCCCGGCCGGAAAATGCTCAACCTGCCCCGTTTTGACGCACCTTGTGCATCACAAGTTGTTCCACAGCTACAGAAACGCTGTTCTCCGGTCATAGACGCGTGGATACAGTGCTCGGGAAGTCACGCAGTGAAGTCATCCGGGTGTGCCGGAGTTACACCGGTGGACCGACGGGCATGGGAGACGGGGAGCCGCGCGTGCCAACTGCCATTGCCGTGACCAGTGCCGACATGGCACTGCCGCCACAGGACGAACGGACCGTGCCCGCGGTCGTGCTCCAGGACGTCGAACAGCGCCCGCTCGACCAGGTGCTGGCCGAACTCCAGACCCTGGTCGACCACCACGGACACGTCATCGTCGTCTGCTCGCAGGCGGTCCCGCCCGCCGTCGAGCGGCGGCTGCGCACCGTCCGCTCCCTCCTGGAGAGCGACCGCATCGCCCTGTTCCGGCCGGACCTGCCGCCGCTGGGACTGTCCGTACTGGTCCGCCAGTTGCGGCAGCTCGCCTCCTGCGACCTCAGCCCCGGCGTCCTCGCCTCGGCGGGGCGGCTGCTCACCCACTACATCCACTCCGGCGCGCTGCTCGGCTCGGTCGCCCGGCTCGACCGGGTCCCCGTCGGGCTGAAGGCGCACGCCAAGTCCTGGGTGCCCGGGAGCCAGTTCGCCGTACTGGCCCATCCGCAGCCCCAGCTCGTACGGATCGGCACCGACGCGGCGCTCGGCGGGCCGGACTTCGGCACCTGGATGCTGGTCGCCAGGGGACAGCAGCCGGCCGACTGGGTCACGGGCACCCTCGCGCCCTCCTGGAACGTGCTGGGAATGCGGGAGACCCCCCTCCCGGCCGACTCCGCGGCCTGGTGGGGGACGGGACGCGTCACCGAGTTCTGCGCCTTCCTGCCCGACCTGTCGGTCCTCTACCAGCTCGTGACGTCGGTGCGGCAGAGCACCTGCCACTGGTGCGGCATCGACGTCATCGGCGACCGGTGCGTGTTCTGCTCCGCCGGGCCGCCCGCCGAGGAACTGCGCCACCGGGGCGCCCGCCGGGCCCTGCCGCCCGCGACGGAGCAGAACGGCCGGACCGGCGTCCGCGACGGCACGCGGGGGAGACAGGGCGGCCGGCACAGCGGGCCGTACGAACTCGAACAGGCCCCCGCCGCCCCCGACGTCCCCCGCCGCAACGCCCTTCCCGCCGGTCCCGGCGGCTGACCCCGCCCCGGACCCCGTTCCCGCCCGCCCCTCCCGCGCCCCGAACCCCCCGCCCGATCGATATCCCCGGTGAGGTTGTACGGCCCATGAACTCCCGTCAGCGCCGCGGCGTGATCCTGCTCATCCTCTCGGTGCTCTGCGCCTTCGGCGCCTTCGCCGGCGTCCTGTCCGTCATCAGCGACGTGAAGTCCAAGGTCGGCCCCGAGGTCACCGCCTACCGGCTCAAGGACCAGGTGGCCCCGTACACGACCCTCAGCCCGGACCAGTTCGAGAAGATCAAGATGCCCGAGCGGTGGCTGTCGGACAACGCCGTCACCGACCTCGCCCAGATCCGCGGCAAGATCGCCGTGACCACCCTCAAGAGCGGCTCCCTGCTCCAGAGCGACATGGTCGTCGACCAGCCCGCCCTCCAGCCCGGACAGCAGGAGGTCGCCATCATGATCGACTCGGCGACCGGGGTCGCCGGAAAGATCACCCCGGGGTCGACGGTCAACGTCTACGCCACCTTCGAGGGCGCGCGCGAGGGCGACCCCGACCAGTCGAAGATCATCGTGACCAACGCCAAGGTCCTCGACGTCGGCAAGCTCACCGCCCTCGAACCCGACGAGGACGACCGCACCCGGGAGGCCACCGAGGCCGTGCCCATCACCTTCGCGCTGTCCACCATCGACGCCCAGCGCATCACCTACGCCGAGTCCTTCGCGCAGCGCGTCCGGCTCGCGCTCGTGGCGCCCGGCGGCGACACCACGGTCCCCGAGCAGGACCGCACGTACGAACTCGCGAAGGACAAGTGAGAGCCCGCATGCCCACCAGGATCCTCCCGGCGGTCGGCGACGCGGACGCCGTCCGGTCCCTCACCACCCTGCTCAGCCAGCTCCCCGACGCCGAGCCGGTCGCCCCCGTCACCGACTCCACCCAGCTGATCGACACCCTCGCCCGCCTCGCCGCCGAGTCCGTCGACGAACTCCCCGAGGTCGTCGTCGTGCACGAGCGGATCGGCCCGGTCCCGGCCCTGGAGCTGATCCGCGAGGTCGCCCTGCGCTTCCCGGCCGTCGGCGTCATCCTCGTCACCTCCGACGCCACCCCCGGCCTCTTCCAGGCCGCCATGGACTACGGCGCCCGCGGCCTGGTCGCCCTCCCCCTCAACTACGAGGAACTCGCCGGCCGCGTTCACGTCGTCGCCCAGTGGGCGGTGGGCGTCCGCCGCCACCTCGGCAGCGGCGGCGACGTCTTCACCGGCGCGGGCGGCACCGTCGTCACGGTCAGCGGCGCCAAGGGCGGCGTCGGCGCCACCGTGACCGCCGTACAGCTCGCCCTCGCCGCACAGGCGTCCGGCCGCTCCACGGCCCTGCTCGACCTCGACCTCCAGACCGGGGACGTCGCCGCCTACCTGGACGTCCAGTTCCGCCGCTCGGTCCTCGACCTCGCGGCGATCACCGACATCTCCCCGCGCGTCCTCGCCGACGCCGTCTTCCGCCACGACAGCGGGCTCACCCTGCTGCTCGCCCCCGCCGAGGGCGAACGCGGCGAGGACGTCACCGACCGGGCCGCCCGCTCGATCGTCGGCGCGCTCCGCTCGCGCTACGACGTCGTCGTCATCGACTGCGGCGCCCAGCTCGGCGGGGCCGGCGCCGCCGCCGTGGAGACGGCCGACCGGGCGCTGCTCGTCACCACCCCCGACGTGGTCGCCGTACGGGGCGCCAAGCGCGCGGTGCGGATGTGGGACCGGCTCCAGATCCGCAAGGCCGAGGAGACCACCGTCGTCGTCAACCGGCACACCCGCGGTACGGAGATCCAGCCGCCGCTGATCGCCCGGATCACCGGCACGGCCGTCGCGGCCACCACCGTCCCCGCCCACTTCAAGGAGCTGCAGAGCGCCGTGGACGCCGGACGCCTGCACGAACTGGACGCCCGGAGCACCGTCAAGCAGGCGCTGTGGACGCTCGCCGCCGAACTCGACCTGGTCAAGGCCGTCGAGGGCGACCGGAAGCCCGGCCGGTTCCGCGGCGACCGCGGCGCGGTGGGGCTGCGGCGGCGGAGGGGCGGCGGGGGATGAGGAAACTCCGCAGGGCGTTACGGCCACGGCGCGAGGACCGCGACCGGGACCGTGACCGCGGCCAGGTCACCGTCGAGTTCCTCGGCATGACCCCGGTCATCCTCGTGACGCTGGTGGTGCTGTGGCAACTGGTGCTCGTGGGATACACGTTCACCCTGGCGGGTAATGCTGCCGACGAGGCGGTACGGGCGGGCACGGCCGCGTCGCCGGGGGAGCGGCAGGGCGCCTGCCAGGCCGCCGCCCTGGACAAGCTGCCGGACGCGTGGAGCGGCAGCGCGGGGTGCGAGACAGGGGGCGGCTATGTCAGGGCCACCGTCAGGCTCCAGGTCCCGGTGCTCTTCCCGGGTGCGTTCTCCCTGCCCTACGAGGTCGAGGGAGCCGCGGGGGCCGTGGAGGAGGCGGAGGACTGAGATGACCGGACACCGCATCCGCGCCCGTCTCCGCACCCGACGCGACGGCGGGCAGGTGGCGATCGAGTACCTCGGGTTCCTCCCGGTCCTCGTCCTCGTCGCGCTGGCCGGCGTACAGCTCGGCCTCGTCGCCTACACCGCCCAGCAGGCCGGCACGGCCGCCCGCGCCGGAGCGCGCGCCGCGTCGCTCGACCGGGGCGCCCAGGCGGGCTGCGCCGCCGCGGTCAGCGACTGGCTGTCCGTCGGCTGCTCCGCGGCCGAGGGCGGCGACACCGTCACCGTCACCGCCACCGTCCAGATCCCGTCGGTCGTTCCCGGCTGGGACTTCGGAGCCGCCACCAAGACCGCCACCATGCCGCTGGACCACTGAGCAAGGAGCACCGGACGCATGAGCCTGCGCGCACGCATCCACTCCCCCGAGGAGCACGGCAGCCGGGGCGAGGACGGCCACCTGGTCGCCTCGTACCGCGCCAAACTCCTGGAGGAGATCGACCTCGCGGAGATGAGCGGCCTGGCCGCGGCCGAGCGCAGAGCCCGCCTGGAGCGCGTCCTCGGGCACATCATCAGCCGCGAGGGCCCGGTCCTGTCGACCGTGGAACGCTCCCAGCTGATCCGCCGGGTCGTCGACGAGGCGCTGGGCCTCGGCATCCTCGAACCGCTCCTCGAAGACGCCTCCATCACCGAGATCATGGTCAACGGGCCCGACGCGGTCTTCGTGGAGCGCGGCGGCCGGGTCGAGCAGCTCCCGCTGCGCTTCGCCTCCCACGACCAGCTGATGCAGACCATCGAGCGGATCGTCTCCACCGTCAACCGCCGCGTGGACGAGTCCAACCCCATGGTCGACGCCCGCCTCCCCTCCGGGGAACGCGTCAACGTCATCATCCCGCCGCTTTCCCTGACCGGCGCCACCCTCACCATCCGCCGCTTCCCGCGCTCCTTCACCCTCCAGGAGCTGATCGGCCTCGGCTCGCTCGACGAGCACATGCTGTACCTGCTGGCCGGCCTGGTGCGGGCCCGGTTCAACATCATCGTCTCCGGCGCCACGGGCACCGGCAAGACCACTCTCCTCAACGCGCTCTCCGGCCTGATCCCCGAGCACGAGCGCATCATCACCATCGAGGACTCCGCCGAACTCCAGCTCCAGCAGGCGCACGTCATCCGCCTGGAGTCCCGCCCGCCCAACGTCGAGGGCAAGGGCGTCATCACCATCCGCGACCTGGTCCGCAACTCCCTGCGGATGCGCCCCGACCGCATCGTCGTCGGCGAGGTCCGCGGCGGCGAGTCCCTCGACATGCTCCAGGCCATGTCCACCGGCCACGACGGCTCGCTCGCCACCGTCCACGCCAACAGCGCCGAGGACGCCCTGATGCGGCTCCAGACACTGGCCTCCATGTCGGACGTGGAGATCCCCTTCGTCGCCCTGCACGACCAGATCAACAGCGCCGTCGACGTCCTCGTCCAGCTCACCCGCTTCCCCGACGGCGCCCGCCGCATCACCGAGATCGCGCTGCTCGCCAGCCACGGCGGGGAACCGTACCGGCTGGCCAGCGTCGCCCGCTTCCACGCCCGGCCGATGACCCCCGACGGCCGCGTCCACGGCGTCTACGAGCACCATCCGCTGCCCCGCCGCGCCGCCGACCGCCTGCACATGGCGAGCCAGCCCGTCCCCCAGGCGTTCGGCGTCGCCCGGTCCGCCGACCAGCTCGCCACCCGAGAGACCCGGTAGGAGCCCGACCGATGGAACTGTCCGCCCTCGTCCAGGTCACCACCGGCATCACCCTGCTGACCTGCGTCCTGGCCGTCGCCGGCCTGCACTCCTACGCCACCGGCCGCGCCCAGCGCCAGGCCCTCGTCGACCGGCTCTCCGCGACCGGGCAGACCACGTACAACGGCCGCCGCCGGCACTTCCCGAACCTGGACCGCAGGCTGCGCCGCACCCGGCTCGGCAAGGACCTCGAACTGCGGCTCTCCGCGACCGGCCTGGACGTCACCCCCGGCGAGTTCTTCGTCTACATGCTCGCCACGGTCGCCGGCCTCTGGCTGGTCGGACAGGCCGCCCTCGCCCCGTTCTTCGGGCCGCTCGCCGGGGCGCTCGGCGTCTGGGTGGCGGTGCTGTTCCTCAACTGGCAGCGGCAGAAGCGCATCGAGAAGTTCATCAACCAGCTCCCCGAGATGGCCCGCATCATCGCCAACGCCACCCAGGCGGGCCTCGCCCTGCGCACCGCCATCGGCATGGCCGCCGAGGAGCTGGAGGCGCCCGCCGGCGAGGAACTGGGCAAGGTCGCGGACCAGCTCGCCATCGGCGCCTCCATGGACGACGCCCTCGGCGAACTCGCCGCCCGCCTGCCCTCCCGCGAACTCGTCGTCCTCGTCACCACCCTCGTCCTGTCCAACCGGGCCGGCGGCCAGGTGGTCAGCGCCCTGCGCAACCTGACCGAGACCCTGGAGGAGCGCAAGGAGACCCGGCGCGAGGTCCGCACCCAGCTCTCCCAGGTCAACATGACCTCGTACGCCGTCCCCGTGCTCGGTGTCGGCTCGCTGTTCCTGATGAACGGAGTGAAGGACGGCGCCCTCGAACGCATGACCGGCTCCTCGGCCGGGCAGATCGCCGTCCTGGTCGCCTTCTCGCTCTACGCGGTCGGCTTCATCCTGATCCGCCGCCTGTCCCGCATCGACGTCTGAGGAGGCCGACCACATGGGACTGCTGCTCGCCGCCGTCATGGGCCTCAGTGTCTGGGGCGTCTTCGCCGGTATCCGCATGTACCGGGCCGACGCGAAGCTCCCCGGCGACCTGGCCCTCGCCCTGGAGGTCGGCGCCACCCGCACGGGCGCCGTCGACTCCCTCGTCGACCGCATGGGCATGCGGTACGCGCCCGCCGTACTGCGCCTCATGGGGCCCGCGCAGGTCGCCCGGTACCGCCGCAAGATCGACCTCGCGGGCAACCCCGGCGGCCTCACCCTCGACCGCTACGCGGCCCGCCGAGCGGTCTACGGCGCCCTGGGCGCCGTCGGCTTCTTCGTCTTCCTCCTCCGCGGCCAGTACCTCGTCGCCCTCCTCCTCCTGGCCTTCGGCGCGTTCTGGACCGAGGTCGGCATATGGTCCGCGATCCGCGTCCGCAAGGACGTCATCGAACGGACCCTCCCCGACTTCCTGGACGTCCTCGCCGTCGTGGTCAGCGCGGGCCTCGGCTTCCGCCAGGCCCTGGACCGCGTGGCCACCCGCTACGAGGGCCCCTGGGCGGACGAACTGCGCATCACCCTGCGCCAGATGGACCTCGGCATGAGCCGCCGCCAGGCCTTCACGGAACTGCGCCGGCGCAACGACTCCGAACAGGTCGCCATGTTCGTCACGGCGTTGCAGCAGGGCGAGGAACTCGGCGCCCCCATCGTCGACACCCTCGTCTCCCTCGCCAAGGACATGCGCCGCACGGACGCGCAGAACGCCCGCCGCAAGGCCGCCCGCGCCGTCCCCAAGGCCACCATGATGATCACGACGTTCATGGTCCCGGCCACGATGATCCTCCTCGGCGCCGGCCTGATCCTCGGCTCCGGCACCGACTTCGGCACGATCACCGGTGAGTAGGCGGAGCGGGGGATGACGTCCATGGAGCCGACGGTGACGGGGCCGCGAGGAGCGGTCCCCGAGCGGAGGACCGGGCCGGCGCGCGGACTGCTGCGCCGCCGCCCCGGCCCACCGGAGATCACGGGCCCGGCGACCGGCCCGGCGACCGGCCCGGCGTCCGGCCCGGCGGGCGGACACCTGCCGGGGGAGCCGATGCCGGGGGAGCTGTTGCCCGGGGGGCCACCGCTGCCGGGAGAGTTGCTGCCGGGGGTGCCGCGGCAGGCGCCCCGCAGCGGCCCCGCGCCCGCTTCCACGCCCGCGCCCGCTTCCACGTCTGCGCCCGCGCCCGCTTCCACGCCCGCGCCCGACTCCACGTCTGCGCCCGCGCCCTTGCCCGCGCCGGCGGACCGTCCCGGTCAGGCGGCTCCCCGTGCCCCCGGCATCAGCGTGCAGGTGAACGCCTTGCAGGCCATGTGCCGCCAGGTCTTCGGCTTCCGCCTCGCCATGATCGCCGTGGCCGCCCCGGCCGCCCTCCTCAACGCCAGCCCCGGCACGGGCGCCCGGCTGGTCGGCGCCGCCGTGGTCGTCACCTTCATGGGCTCCTACGTCCTCTTCCGCGACTGGGAACGGTTCGGCCCCCTCCTCCTGCGCCACCCCACCCTGCTCGCCGCGGACACCCTCTTCGGCGCGCTGCTGCTCTTCTCGGCCGGTCCCGACACCACCCTCGCCTACGTCAGCGTCTGCACCCCGCTGCTGGCCGGACTGGTATACGGCTGGCGCGGCGCCGCCGTCTTCGCCTCGCTCCAGTCGCTGATCCTGCTGATGGCCCACGCGACGGCCCACTCGGCGGGCAGGGGCTCCCCGCGGCTCGCGGAGACGCTGCTCCTGCCCGGCCTCTGCGTGATCGCCGGGGCCGTCGGCTCCAGCCTGCGCACCCTCATGCTCCGCTTCGGCTCCGCCACCCAGGCGCTCACCGCCGTCCAGGCCCGGCTCGCCGTCACGGAGGCGGTCGCCGCCGAACGCGCCCGCCTCGCCCGGGAACTGCACGACTCCGTCGCCAAGACCCTGCACGGCGTGGCCCTCGCCGCGGACGGCCTCGCCGCGTCGGCCGGCGCGGACCGGACCGACCCCGGCCGGCTGCGCCGCCAGGCCGAACTGGTCGCCCGCTCGGCCCGCCGCGCCGCCGCCGAGTCCCGGGACCTCCTCGCCGATCTCCGCGACGAGTCCGACCCGTCGCACGGCACGGACGTCCTGGTGGAACTGGCCGCCCGCACGCGCGCGTTCGCCGTCGGCGGCGGCGTGCCGTGCGCGTACCACCCCACCGGCGGCCACGCCGTGCCGCCGGTCGCCCCGGCCGTGGCCCGCCAGCTCCTCAGCATCGCCGGGGAGGCCATGGAGAACGCCCGACGCCACGCCGCGCCCACCCGGATCGACGTCCGGGCGGGCGTCCACGGCGACCACCTGCGGATCAGCGTCCACGACGACGGCCCGGGACTCCCCGAGGGCACGACCCTCGAACAGCTGCGCCGCACCGGTCACTTCGGGGTGGTCGGCATGGTGGAGCGGGCCGGTTCGATCGGCGCCCGCATCCGCGTCGGCCCCGGCCGGGAGAGGCGCGGCACGGAGGTCCGCGTCGACCTGCCGCTGGCGGCGCTGGTCCCCCGTACCCCGCAGGAGGCGGTCCGATGACGTCCCCGCTGCCTCCGGTGCCGCTCCCGCCGGACGCGGTACGGGTCGTCGTCGTGGACGACAACCCGGTCGTCCGCGCGGGGCTGACGGCGCTGCTGTCCCAGAGCGGCTCCGTCACGGTCGTGGCGGAGGCCGCGGACGGCCGCGAGGCGTGCGAGGCGGCCGACCGCACCCGCCCCGACGTCGTCCTGCTGGACGTCCGCATGACCGGCGTGGACGGACTCGCCGCACTGCCGTACCTGGTGCGGATCGCGCCGGTGATGATGCTGACCTACAGCGGCGAGTCGGAGACGGTACGGGAGGCGCTGCGCCGGGGCGCCGGGGGCTATCTGGTCCACGGCGAGTTCACGGCGGAGGAACTGGTCACGGCGGTACGGGACGCCGGGGCGGGCCGCACGCACTTCTCACCGACGGCGGCCGGGGCGGTCCTGGACCAGCTCAGGAGTGCGAGTGCATACGGTCATGCGGAGAATGACCGGCCGTATCTCGCGGCAGAACAGGCGAGTTCACCCTTTCCTGTGGAAAAGCTTTCGCGAATGCAACCGGATGTGGGACAGTCGTCCGGTGGCAGGTCGGGGTTCCAGCTGAGCGCCAGGGAGGCGGAGATCATGGACCTCATCGCATCCGGCATGACCAATCAGCAGATCGCCGGTGCCTGCTTCATCAGCGAGAAGACGGTCAAGAACCACATCAACCGCATCTTCGCCAAGCTGCACAGCACGAGCCGCGCGGAGGCCACGGCGAAGTGGCTGGGCAACTGGGGGGACGCACGGTGAGCCGCCGGATTTGGGCCCGGATCTGGGCCCTGGGGCCCTCGGGGCGACGGGACCCCCACCCGTACGGTGCCGCCACCGGCACCGGCCACCGCGAAGGGAAACACCATGGGCAACTGGCTGCACACGACGGTCGCTTACCTGCAGACCCGCGCCGCCCGCGGCGACAAGGGCCAGACGGCGGTGGAGTACCTGGGGATCATCGCGGTGGTGGTGGCGATCGTGCTGGCGATCACGGGCACGGATATCGGGCAGACCATCTACAACGCCATCAAGGACAAGATCACCGAGGTCACCGGAGCCTGATGCCACGTCGCCGACACGGCGACGCCGGGCAGGCCTTTCCCATCTACATCACGGTAGTGGGGGGCCTGCTTTTCCTTGCTTTCGCCTACCTCGCGGTCGGCCAGGCGGCGGCGAACCGGAACGGAGCCCAGACGGCCGCTGACGCGGCGGCACTCGCGGCGGCTCAGGACGGTCGTGAGCGCATGGTGGATCTCTGGGTGGAGAACGTTCTCGATCCGGCCGAGTGGCGGGACATTTTCGCCGGCGACCTCATCGGACTGGAGGAGTCCTGTTGGCGGGCAGAGGAACTCGCGGCGGACAACGACGCCGGCGTGCTGTCCTGCGGCGCGGACGGGACCTTGGGTGTCACGGTCGAGGTGCAGACCGACAAGACCGTCGGAGAGTCCATTGTCCCCGGAACGGAGAACGACAGGTCGCGCGCTACCGCGACGGCTGTGATCGAGCCACGCTGCACTTTTGAACTTCCCGTCGGGGAGGCAGGGGACGACGAACTCCCTCCGCTCAACTGTGAAGGCGGCGAAGAGTGGAGTCTGGATCCCGAAGATCTTGAGGTACTGCCAGACCCTGAAGATCTGTTCGACGTCCATCTGGCCGACTGACAGTGAACGACGAAGGATGAAGGAAGCAAAGGCATGAGCGTGCGATTCGCCACGAAGGCCCGCAGGGGAATGGTCGCGCTGACTGTCGCGATCGGCCTGGTCACCGGTGTCGTCGGATGCGGCGGCGGAGGCGGCGACGACGACAAGCCGGAAGCTTCGCCCTCGGCGTCCAGCGACGGTGGCTCCGAGCCGGGCACTCAGGAGAACAAGTCGGAGACCCCGCTCGCCGAGCTGAAGGGACCTGACGGCCTGCTGCTCTCCATCACCTCGGCGGAGCGTGACTCCGGAGGCTTCGTCACTGTCAGCGGTGCGATGAAGAACGACGGCGAGAAGACCGTCAACGTGCCGGCACAGCTGAGCGGCAACGAGACGGAGATCATTCGGAACGGCAGTTCGCTCGGCGGAGCGTCCCTGGTCGACTCCAAGAGCAAGAAGCGGTACTACGTCCTTCGCGACACCGACGGCCGCCCGCTCACCACGACCAACTTCCCGGCCATGAAGCCCGGTGAGTCCGTTCCTGTCTTCATGCAGTTCCCCGCGCCGCCTGCGGACAGTACGGATGTGACCTTCCAACTCCCCATGTTCTCGGCCACGGCCGTCACGATCTCCGGGTGAGGCACCCCATGACCCACACCCGGCTCACCGTGCTCCTCACCGCATCCGTCCTCCTCCTCGCCACCGCCCCCCTCGCCCGTGCCGACGACGCGCCCAGCGTCCCCCCGGGTACCGAGGCCACCGCCTCCGCCCCCGTCGAACTCGACCCCAACGACCCCGACCTCAAGCTCCCCGAAGGGGCCACGCTCGCCGGGGCCAAGGTGCTGGACATCAAGTCGGTCGTCGAGGACCAGAGCGGCGACGAGCGGCGGGAGGACACCAACACGGACGTGAAGTTCGCCCTCCAGGCCGAGGTCCTCTTCGGCAAGGACAGCGCCGAACTCGGCGGCGAGGCCAAGGCCCGCATCTCCGGCATCGCCCAGGAGATCAAGGCGCAGAACGCCACCAGGATCCGCGTCTTCGGCTTCACCGACGACCTCGGTTCCTCCGCCCACGGCGACGTCCTGTCCAAGAAACGCGCCAACGCCGTGCACGACGTCCTCTCCCAGGAACTGAACGACGCCGCCCTCACCTACGAGGTCCGTGGCTACGGCGAGCAGTACCCGATCGCCGACAACTCCACCGAGCCGGGACGCAAGAAGAACCGCCGGGTGGAGGTCTCCTTCCCGCGTACGGAGAACTGACCCGACCGCACGACCGCACGACCGGCACGACCGGAGCACAGCGCGGGCGGGCGGTGGCTAGCGGGCGGCCGGCTCCACCCGTACCTCGGTCCCGGCCCGCACCCCCCACCCCGCCATCGCCCCGGCCTCCGCCTCCAGCACATGCCGGGCCCGCAGCCGTGGGCGGCCCAGCCGCCCCGGTGCCATCGTCCGTACCGCGACGACCCTGAACCGCCGGTCCAGGTAGGCCACGTCGATCGGTATCCGCATCCGGAAGGTGTGCACGCTCGCGGCGGGCGTCAGCAGCATCGCGCCGTCGACCCCGTCCCGCCCGAGCAGCCCCCTGGTCCGCGCCCGGTACGACGCGGCGATCTCCAGCGGGACGCGTACGTCCCCGACGAGCAGCGTGCCCCGTCCGTCCCGCAGTCGGCGCCGACTCACCCGATCCCCTCCCACCGTGGCCGATCCGCCACCCTGGCACACCGGCGCCGGGCCGTGCCCCTTCCGCCCCGGAAATCCCGTTGAGCGCCTGCCCGGCCCCCGGATAGGAAGGCGGCATGAACGCCCCCACCCCGCCCTCGTCCCGCACCTTCGAGGAACTCGTCGCCGAAGGCGCCGCCGTCCCCACCGAAGGGTGGGACTTCTCCTGGTTCGAGGGAAGGGCGAGCGAGGAGCGGCCCTCGTGGGGGTACGCGGCCTCGTTGGCGCGGCGCTTGGCCGGCGCCGGTGCCGTGCTGGACGTCCAGACCGGCGGCGGCGAGGTGCTGGACCACGCGCTCGGCGCCGCCGGGGGACGCCCCCGGCTGACCGTCGCCACCGAGAGCTGGCCGCCGAACGCCGCCAAGGCCACCGCCCTGCTCCGGCCGCGCGGCGTCGCGGTCGTCGCCGTACCGGAGGACGCGCCGCTGCCGTTCGCCGACGGCGCCTTCGACCTGGTGGTGAGCCGGCACCCCGTGACGCCGCACTGGACGGAGACCGCCCGGGTGCTGGCGCCCGGCGGCACCTACTTCGCCCAGCACGTGGGCCCCCGCAGCGTCTTCGAGCTGATCGAGTACTTCCTCGGGCCGCTGCCCGGGGCGAGCCGCCGTGCCCGGCACCCCGACGACGAGCGGGCCGCCGCCGAGGCCGCGGGGCTGGACGTCGTCGACCTCCGCGCGGAACGGCTGCGGATGGAGTTCCACGACATCGGCGCCGTCGTCCACTTCCTGCGCAAGGTCGTGTGGATGGTCCCGGACTTCACCGTCGAGGCGTACGAGGACCGACTGCGGGACCTGCACGAGCGGATCGAAGCGGAAGGGCCCTTCGTCGCCCACAGCGCCCGCCAGCTCATCGAGGCCCGCCGCGGGGCGTGAGCGATTCACGCCGTTCGCACCGTTTGCTGCGATTGCTCCGTCCGGGATCTCCACGGGTTTTCCACATCGTTATGGCGCATGCCGTTCCGCGACTCGATCGCGTCCCATGGGATCGCGTAAGTTCGGACCAAGTTGATTCGCGTGAGCAAAGCCGCGCGACGGGCACCGCGCAGAGGAGGGGGCTGCGCGGTGCCGGGTCAAGTGCGCGTTCGCCGACGGCGTCACCCGACAGGGCGAAGCGGAAGCTCTTCGCCGTACGGGCCCCGGCGCGCCGCCGGCCCTCGGGAACGCATCCCACGTCACCCGTTTCCCATAGGAATCCGCTGTGATCCGGTCATGATCCCGGCATGAATCGAGGGTGGAGCGGCCAGCGCGGCGTCGCCGGATGAATTCGGAGAGTAGTTGTTTGGCGCCGATGCACCCAGTAGCCCTTACGAAGGGTTATGGTGGAAACCCCCCCTCGGGCCGGTCCGTCTCCCCCCCACGGACCGGCCCGTTTTTTGTGCGCCCGGACGAGTGGCCGGACAGGTGGCCGGAGGCGTGGCCGCACGGGCGGACCGGGGTGGCCGGGGCGCGTGTAACGAACAGTTCATCAGTGCGCCGTCATATGCCGTTGCATGGCGGCGCTCGTTCGAGGGCATAAAGCCATCAGGTCGACACCCGAACCACGGGTGTCGGATCTCAGCGGGCGGCACGGGGCCGTCCGTCCGGGAGGCCCTTTGCACCAGCCCGACCGTGTGGTTACGGCACGGAAGAAGCAGTGGAGGGCCGGTCCCCGGCCCGAGCGGTGTGTGCATCGCGGCCGACGACCGGTCCAGCCCCACTCCGTCGCTCCCCGACCTCATCCGAGGGGGTACGTCCTTCCGTGGTGACCAGCGCAAAGCGCCCCAAGCCAGACCGGCGCACCTATGTTCTCGACACCAGTGTCCTGCTGGCCGATCCGAACGCTCTCAGCCGCTTCGACGAGCACGAGGTCGTGCTCCCGATCGTCGTGGTCACGGAGTTGGAGGCCAAGCGGAACCATCCCGAACTCGGCTACTTCGCCCGGCAGGCCCTGCGCCTCCTGGACGACTGCCGGGTCCGGCACGGCCGCCTGGACGCCCCCATCCCGATCGGAGAGCTGGGAGGAACGCTCCGGGTCGAACTGAACCACTCCGACCCCAGCGTGCTGCCCAGCGGCTACCGGCTGGGGGACAACGACTCCCGCATCCTCGCCGTCGCCCGCAACCTGCAGGCCGAGGGGTTCGACGTCACCGTCGTGTCGAAGGACCTCCCGCTCAGGATCAAGGCGTCCTCCGTCGGGCTCCTCGCCGAGGAGTACCGGGCCGAACTGGCCATCACGGACTCCTCCGGCTGGACCGGGATGGCCGAGCTGACCCTGCCCGGCGAGCAGGTGGACGTCCTCTTCGAGGAGGGCCACGTCTTCGTGCCGGAGGCGGCCGACCTGCCCGTGCACACCGGACTGACCATCCAGTCCGAGCGCGGCAAGGCGCTGGGGCGCGTGACACCCGAGGGCAACGTCCGCCTGGTGCGCGGCGACCGGGAGGCGTTCGGCATCAAGGGCCGCAGCGCCGAGCAGCGGATCGCGCTCGACCTCCTCCTCGACCCGGACGTCGGGATCGTCTCGATGGGCGGCCGGGCCGGCACCGGCAAGTCGGCGCTGGCGCTCTGCGCGGGCCTGGAGGCCGTCCTGGAGCGCCGGCAGCACCAGAAGGTGATGGTCTTCCGTCCGCTCTACGCGGTCGGCGGGCAGGAGCTGGGCTATCTGCCGGGCACCGAGGCGGAGAAGATGAGCCCCTGGGCGCAGGCGGTCTTCGACACCCTGTCGGCGGTCACCAGCCGGGAGGTCATCGAGGAGGTGACCGCGCGCGGCATGCTGGAGGTGCTGCCGCTCACCCACATCCGCGGCCGGTCGCTGCACGACGCGTTCGTCATCGTCGACGAGGCCCAGTCCCTGGAGCGCAACGTCCTGCTGACGGTCCTCTCCCGGATCGGCGCCGACTCCCGGGTCGTTCTCACCCATGACGTGGCACAGCGGGACAATCTCCGCGTCGGTCGCTACGACGGGGTCGTGGCGGTGGTGGAGAAACTGAAGGGGCATCCGCTCTTCGCGCACGTCACGCTCACCAGGTCCGAAAGGTCCCAGATCGCGGCGCTCGTGACCGAAATGCTGGAGGACGGCCGCATCTGACGAACCCGCCCCGTACAGGGCCGGTAGCACGGCGTAGGGCGCCGTCCGGAAAAGGCAACGAGCCTATCCGGGCGGCGCCTTCGCGTGCGGGAGTTTCCGTGAATCACCTGGGGCAAACGGCATGTGAGCTTTCACACGCAACTCAAGATTGCCTCGCGACGTCCGGTTACGGCAGAGTCTCGTTCCTGTCAGGCCCCGCATACGACACACGTGTACCTCCAGAGGTACGGCACCACAGTTTCAACTCCATAGCAGCGTCGTATGCCGCCCGCGCACCACGCGGCACTCCCTCACCGGGAGTTGCCCACCGGGCCCGTGCCTCCCGTGACCCGTAGTTGTGGAGGCCAGCGCCAGGGGCACGATCGCGTCCGCGAGGGTCACCGCAGCGGGCGATGCTGGAAGGAAACCGTGTGAGCCGGATCTCGGTCCGGGGATTCGCAGTGGCCTCGGCCACGGCGGTCACCGCTGTCGGTAGCGTCGTCGGTGTTGCCTCGGGCAGCACCGCGCAGAACAACGACGCAGAAGCCACGGCCAGCGGCACGACGCTCCTCGCGGACATCCCCGCCGGGCAGCAGGCCCAGGTGCAGACCGCCTCCCTGACGCAGCAGGCCGACGCACAGGCCATCGCCGCTGACGCGGGCGCCAAGAAGGTGGCCGAGGAAGCGGCTCGCAAGGCCGCCGCCGAAACCGCCGTCGCGAAGAAGAAGGAAGCCGACGAGGCGGCGAAGAAGGCCGAGCAGGAGGCCAAGGAGCGCGAGGAGGCCAAGGAGAAGGCCAGCCGCGACGCTGCCCGGACCGACATCTCCACTACCACGGTCCAGAGCTCGTACACCACCGCCGAGATCCAGGCGATGGCGCGGCAGGCGGTGCCGAGCGGCCAGTTCCAGTGCTTCAGCAACATCGTGGACCACGAGTCCAGCTGGAACTACAAGGCGGTCAACGCCTCCTCCGGTGCCTACGGTCTCTTCCAGGCGCTGCCGGCCTCCAAGTACTCCTCGGTGGGCTCCGACTGGCAGACCAACCCGGCCACGCAGATCAAGTGGGGCCTGAACTACATGAACGAGCGGTACGGCAGCCCGTGCGACGCCTGGGCGTTCTGGCAGGCCAACCAGTGGTACTGAGCCGTACCCCGCGGTCCGTGTGACCGCTCTCAACCCCGCGCGGCCCCTCACCGTCCTACGGTGAGGGGCTTTCGTGTGTCCGCCATGTACGGTCGGACGCGGACGGCTCCCGGGGGGAGTGGTGGGGAAAGACGGGGGAAGAGGACGGATCATGTCGCGAGTGCCAGGGTGGATCGGACGGGTCGGCGCCGGTCTGACCCATGTGAGCCGGACGCTGGACCAGCGCCGTGCCGAGGCGGAGCGGGCGGAAGCCGCCGAGACGGACCACCCCGAGCCCTATGACCGGACGCCGGAGCCCGTCGGCCACCGGCCGTCGGTGGCCACCGTCCGGCCCGACCCGGCGCAGGCCGTGCCCTGGGGTGTACGGGTCGCCGCCGAGGCGGGCTGGCGGCTGCTGGTCCTGGCCGGGACCGTCTGGGTGCTGATGAAGGTGATCAGCGCCGTCCAGCTGGTCGTCTTCGCCTTCGTCATCGCCCTGCTCATCACGGCGCTGCTCCAGCCGACGGTGGCGCGGCTGCGCCGCCACGGGGTGCCGCGCGGACTGGCCACGGCCCTCACCGCCGTCCTGGGGTTCGTGGTGATGGGCCTGATGGGCTGGTTCGTGACCTGGCAGGTCATGGAGAACATCGACAACCTCTCCGACCAGGTCCAGGACGGCATCGACGAACTGCGCCGCTGGCTGCTCAACAGCCCCTTCCACGTCACCGACAAGCAGATCAACGAGATCGCCAAGAACCTGCGGGACGCGGTCGGCGCCAACACCGACCAGATCACCTCCGCCGGTCTGGAGGGCGTGACGGTCGTCGTGGAGACCCTGACCGGCATCCTGCTGGCGGTCTTCTCCACCCTGTTCCTGCTCTACGACGGCAAGCGGATCTGGGAGTGGACGCTGAAGCTGGTCCCGGCCGCCGCCCGCCCGGGTGTCGCCGGCGCCGGTCCGCGTGCCTGGCGGACGCTGACCGCGTACGTGCGCGGCACGGTGATAGTGGCCCTGATCGACGCCATCTTCATCGGCCTCGGCATCTACTTCCTCGACGTCCCGATGGCCGTGCCGCTGGCCGTGTTCATCTTCCTGGGCGCGTTCGTGCCACTGGTCGGCGCCGTGGTGTCGGGCGCCCTGGCGGTCGTCGTCGCACTGGTCACGCAGGGCGTGTTCACCGCCGTCATGGTCCTGGTCGTCGTCCTCGCCGTGCAGCAGATCGAGGGGCACATCCTCCAGCCGTTCATCCTGGGCCGCGCGGTCCGCGTCCACCCGCTCGCGGTGGTCCTCGCGGTCGCCGCCGGCGGTCTGGTGGCCGGCATCGGCGGCGCGGTCGTCGCCGTACCGCTGGTGGCGGTGACCAACACGGTCGTCGGCTATCTGCGGGCGTACTCCCGGGAGGCCACGCTGCGGCAGAGTCCGAAGCCGCACGGCGCGACCGCGACGGACGCCGCCCCGGCGGTGGCGGCGGACGCGACCGCGACGGAGGCGGCGCCGCCCGGACCGGCCGGCCCGCCGCCGTCCGACGAGCCGCCCGCGTAGACCGCGCGAACGCTGAAGGGCCCCGCCCACCGTGAGGTGGGCGGGGCCCTTCGCGTGAGCGGGACTATTCGGCGAGGACAGCCTCCGCGTCCAGCGTCACGCCGACGGCCTGGACCACCGACGCGATCTTGAACGCCTCCTGCACGACCTCGCGGTCGACACCGGCCTTGCGCAGCACCTGCTCGTGCGAGTCCAGGCACATGCCGCAGCCGTTGATCGCGGAGACCGCGAAGGACCACAGCTCGAAGTCGGTCTTGTCGACCCCGGGGTTGCCGATGACGTTCATCCGCAGACCGGCCCGCAGCGTGCCGTACTCGTGGTCCGACAGCAGGTGGCGGGTGCGGTAGAAGACGTTGTTCATCGCCATGATCGCGGCGGCCGACTTGGCGGCCGTGTACGCCTCGGGCGACAGGTTGGCCTTCGCCTCCGGCTCCAGCTCGCGCAGCACGATCGGGGAGCGCGAGGCGATCGCCGTCGCCAGCACGGTGCCCCACAGCTGCTGCGCCGGGAGGTCGGAGTTGCCGATGACCGAGCCCAGGTTGAGCTTCAGGTCCTTGGCGTAGTCCGGTACGGCGGACTTCAGGTTGTCGAGAGACATGTCAGCTCACTCCCCCGACAGCAGCGCGACCGGGTCCAGCGTCTCGTCGCCCTTGCTCCAGTTGCACGGGCAGAGCTCGTCCGTCTGGAGGGCGTCGAGGACCCGCAGGACCTCCTTGGGGTTCCGGCCCACGGAACCGGCGGTGACCATCGTGAACTGGATCTCGTTGTTCTGGTCCACGATGAAGACGGCGCGCTGCGCGAAGCCGTCCTCGCCCTCGATGCCGAGGGCGCGCATCAGCTCGTGCCTGGAGTCGGCCATCATCGGGAACGGCAGGTCGGTCAGGTCCGGGTGGTCCTTGCGCCAGGCGTGGTGGACGAACTCGGAGTCGCCGGAGAAGCCGAGGATCTGCGTGTCGCGGTCGGCGAACTCGTCGTTCAGCTTGCCGAAGGCCGCGATCTCGGTCGGGCACACGAAGGTGAAGTCCTTGGGCCAGGCGAAGACGACCTTCCACTTGCCCTCGTAGGACTTGTGGTGGATCTGCTCGAACTCCTTGCCCTTCTCCAGCGAGACGCAGGCGGTCAGTTCGAACTCGGGGAACTTGTCACCGACAGTGAGCACACGCTCTCCTTGCAGCGAAGAAACACCCATTTTGCAGGTGTTTCCCATGGGTTGGACCGTTCTGATGTTGGCACAGGGTGCATTGATTACGGAAATAGCTACACTCGGTCGAGTTGATCGGAGGCAGTTATCAGTACGGTCGGTAACAAGCCGAGGCAGCCGAGCCTCTCCCAGCTCCGCGCGTTCGCCGCGGTCGCCGAGCATCTGCACTTCCGGGACGCCGCCGCGGCGATCGGGATGAGCCAGCCGGCCCTGTCCGGCGCCGTCTCGGCGCTGGAGGAGGCACTGGGTGTCACCCTCATCGAGCGTACGACGCGCCGGGTGCTGCTCTCGCCCGCGGGGGAGCGGCTCGTCGTCCGCGCCAAGGCCGTGCTGGCGGAGGTCGGTTCCCTGCTGGAGGAGGCGGCGGCCGTACGCGCTCCCTTCACCGGCGCGCTGCGCCTCGGCGTCATCCCGACCGTCGCGCCGTACGTCCTCCCCGCGGTCCTGCGCCTCGCCCGCGAGCGCTACCCTGACCTCGACCTCCAGGTCCACGAGGAGCAGACCGCGAGCCTGCTGGACGGCCTCACCTCCGGGCGGCTCGACCTGCTGCTGCTCGCCGTCCCCCTCGGCATGCCCGGCGTCGTCGAACTCCCGCTCTTCGACGAGGACTTCGTGCTCGTCACCCCGCTCGGCCACCACCTCGGCGGCCGGGAGGGCATCCCGCGGACGGCCCTGCGCTCGCTCAACCTGCTGCTGCTCGACGAGGGGCACTGCCTGCGCGACCAGGCGCTCGACATCTGCCGGGAGGCCGGACGCGCGGACGTTCCTGCGACCACCACGGCCGCCGGGCTGTCCACGCTCGTGCAACTCGTCGCGGGCGGCCTCGGTGTCACCCTGCTGCCGCGCACCGCGGTCCGGGTGGAGACCTCCCGCTCCAGCCAGCTCCTCACCGCCTGCTTCGCGGAGCCCGCGCCGACCCGGCGGATCGCGCTCGCGATGCGCACGGGTGCGGCGCGGGCCCAGGAGTACGAGGAGCTGGCGGCGTCCCTGCGGGAGGCGGTCCGCGCCCTGCCGGTGCGGGTCGCGGACCCCGGCTCCGGTCGCTGACCTGCTCCGCGCCGGCCTACTCCGTACGGAGCCCCTCCGGCCGCGCCAGCTTCAGCAGCGGCGGCAGGCTGAACACCGTCACCAGCAGGACCACGCCCGCGCCGACGCCGGTCATCGACAGTACGCTCGCCCAGTCGACGCCGACCGGCGTGTCCGTGAGCCTCAGCAGGACGGTGCCGAGCGTCAGACCCACGACCGAGGAGAGCACCAGCCCGAGCGCGATCGGGATCGCCGTCTGCCACAGCACCGACAGGCCCAGCGTGCGGCGCCGGGTGCCGAAGGCGACCAGGGACGACAGCAGCTTCCTGCGCTCACGGAGCTGCTCCAGCTGCGACACCAGCAGGCTCGCACCGATCAGCGCCAGCACACAGGAGGCGCCGACGAAGAGACCCGTGCGGATGACGGTGAACTCCCGGTTGGTCGTGGTGTCCGACCAGACCATGGACTCCGCGTGCGGGTCGACGGCGGCCGCCGTGTTGCGCACCAGGTCGTGCACGTCCGGGTAGGCGTCGTCCAGCTTCAGGTAGATCTCGCCGGCCAGCCCCGGCTTGAGGCTGTCCGGTACCGCCTTCGGGGTGAGGAAGAAGCCGCCGGCCTGGTTGTTGGTCATGCCGAGCCGCGTCTTGGCGTCCTTCGTCCCCGCCGGCACCGTCCAGGGGACCTCCGCGGCCCTCGGGACGTCACCGTAGGTCGGGTCCAGCCAGAGCCGCGTGCCGGGCTTCGCCAGCTCGGCGGTGTCGGTGTCCCACTCGGCGTCCTTGACGGTGAAGACGTCACCGTCCTCGCAGGACGGCAGGTCGGCGACCTCCCGCAGCGCCGCGCACGTGCCGACCGTCATCCAGCTGCTCTTCTCCGGGTCCTTGTGCCGGTCGCCGAGCGAGCCCTCGTTGTAGGCGTAGACGGCCTCGACACCACCGGTGGCCTCGAACTTCGGGGCCGCGGCCGAGACCGGCACCCCGCTCTCCAGACTCACCTGCATCTGAGTGCGGGTGACGTCCTGGTCGGTGACGCTCTCGGTGTAGTCGCCGTCGACGCCCGCGAACAGCATCTGCAGGGCGATCGCCCCGGCGACGGCCACCGCGATGCCGTTGACCATGCGGGCCGCGGTACCGCTGCTCACCTGGAGGCGGCGGACGGCGAGCTGCCAGGAGACCCCGCCGCCCCCGAGACCGGCGACGACACGCTCGACGGCCCAGGGCAGCAGCGCGGTCACGCCGATCAGCAGCAGGACGACACCGCCGGTCACCAGGTACTGGTTGAAGTCGCCGTTCTCGCGGCCCTGCCCGATCATCGGGTAGAGCATCGCCAGACCGGCCAGCGGCAGCAGCAGCCGCCACCACAGCCGGCGCCGGGCCGGCTTGGCGGTGCGGACCACGCCCAGCGGCTCGATGGTCACCCCGCGCAGCGCGAACAGCGTGACCAGCACCGCGGCGGCCGGGACCGCCACCGCCACCAGCAGCGCCAGCAGCGGAGTGGGGTTCAGATAGCTCGGGAAGACACTGATGTCGAACACCTCGACGCTGCCCGCGATCTGACGGCCGACGAGGAAGAACACCGTGCCGAAGACCAGCCCGAACAACGCGCCCGCCATGGCCTCACCGGCCGCGATCCGCCGGGTCATCGCGGCGTCGGCGCCGACCAGCCGCAGGGCCGCGAGCCGCCGGTCGCGCCGCTCGCCGCCGAACCGTACGGCGGTCGCGATGAAGACCGCCACCGGCATCAGCAGCACCACGAACATCACCAGGACCAGCAGGATCAGGACCGGGTCGGTCTTCTCCTCGCCCGGGTCGCCCTGGTAGCCGTACTTGTCGATCCGGGTCGTGACGTAATAGCCGAGCCCGTCGGCCGCCAGGTCATGACCGCCCCGGTAGAAGGTCAGCTCCTGGGAGCCGACCAGGCCCTCCTCGGCGATGGTGCCGGTGATCCGGTCCGGCAGCCGCTCGCGCAGCAGCTTCCCGTCGTCCGACTCCAGCAGTTCCTTCAGCTTCGGGGAGACGACCATCTCGCCCTCGGCGGGGAAGGCGTCCACGCCGGGCGGCAGCGGGGCGCCCGGTCCCTCGGGCTCCAGCTCGCGGCCCCGGACCTCCGTCTCCCGGAACTCCGTGTCGGCCCTGCGGACCAGGAGGGTGTCGTCCGCCTTCGGCACCTCGTTGGTGTTCGAGAAGGAGAGGTCGGTCCGGGCGTCGTCCCGGTCGTGCCGGGTGGCGAGCGCGTTGGGGATCGCGGAGGTCAGCAGCAGCAGTGCCACCCCGAGCCCCACGCCGACCGCCGTCAGCAGCGCCCGGGTCCAGCCCTCGCGCCCGCCGGTGACGGCGAACCGCACGCCCATGGCCAGATCCGCGGCCCACCGCCTCATACGGCCCGCTCCATGTCCCGGGCCTTGCCGTCCCGCACGACGATCTCGCGGTCGGAGTACGCGGCCACCCGCGCCTCGTGCGTGACCAGCACGACTGCGGCGTTGGTGGACCTGGCGGCCTCGGTGAGCAGCTCCATCACCCGCTCGCCGTTGAGGGAGTCCAGGGCGCCGGTGGGCTCGTCGGCGAAGAGCACGCGCGGACCGGTGACCAGCGAGCGGGCCACGGCGACGCGCTGGCCCTGGCCGCCGGAGACCTCGCCGGGTCGCTTCTTGGCGAGGTCGTCGACCTCCAGGCGCTCCATCCAGCCGAGCGCGGTCCGCTCGGCCTCCTTGCGGGGGCGGCCGTTCAGCCGCAGCGGCAGCGCCACGTTCTCCACGCAGGTCAGCTCGGGGACGAGCTGGCCGAACTGGAACACGAACCCGAACTCGCCGCGGCGCAGCGCGCTGCGCTGGGCGTCGTTCATGGCGGACAGTTCCCGCCCGTTGTAGTGGATCGTGCCGGAGTCGGGCCGCACGATCCCCGCGAGGCAGTGCAGCAGCGTCGACTTGCCGGAGCCGGAGGGGCCCATGATGGCGACGACCTCGCCGGGGTGGATGGAGAAGTCCGCGCCGTCGAGGGCGGAGGTCGGACCGTAGGTCTTGCGCAGCTGATCGGCCGTCAGCAGGGAACCGGCGGGGGAGCTGGTCATCGGGACACCGCCTCACGGAGCTTGTCGAGGCGCGCGGCGGTCAGTTCGAGCCACCGCAGGTCGGCCTCCAGGTGGAAGAGGGCGTGGTCGCAGATGAGCTGGTCGGCGAGGTCGCCCTTCCGCTTGCGTTCGGTCAGGGCGCGCATGTGGCGCAGGTGCTCCGAGCGCTGCTCGTCGAGGAGGTCGCCCGCGTCGCGGTGCGTGAGCAGGGCGAGGACGACCTTGGTGTACAGCGTCGACTGGAGGTACGGCTCCGGCTTCTCCGGCGTCGCCAGCCACCGTTCGACGTCGGTGATGCCGGCGTCGGTGATCGCGTACCGCTTGCGCTCGGGACCGCCGCCGGCCTCGATGCCGTCGACCTCGACGAGGCCGTTCTTCAGCAGCCGGGACATCGTCGAGTAGACCTGGCCGTAGTGGAGCGGCCGGTCGTGGCCGAACTTCTCGTCGAAGGCCCGCTTCAGGTCGTAACCGTGGCGGGGGCCGGACTCCAGGAGTCCGAGCAGTGTGTGACCGATGGACATGCCGGTGACTCTACACACGGTGTATACCCGCGATGTATACGCGGTGTGTGTAGTCGGTGAGAAGGGCGGTGAACCCACAGGTGGGAGCGGGTTGTCACAGTTCCGTGACGGCGGCCGGCCACCGGGAGGAACCGGCGACCGGCCGCCGTCACCGCGGCGGGTCGTCCCTGGGGGGCCGGCCCCGGCGGGGCAGCGGGCCCGCGCCGCCGGGCAGGCGGCCGGACTCCGCCAGGGCGCGGCGCAGCAGGAACTCGATCTGGGCGTTGGCCGAGCGCAGTTCGTCCCCCGCCCAGCGGGCCAGTGCCTCGTACACCAGCGGGTCCAGCCGCAGCAGCACCTGCTTGC
This sequence comes from Streptomyces sp. CRN 30, assembly GCF_034105845.1. Taxonomy (NCBI): domain Bacteria; kingdom Bacillati; phylum Actinomycetota; class Actinomycetes; order Kitasatosporales; family Streptomycetaceae; genus Streptomyces; species Streptomyces sp. CRN 30. The sequence goes on from NZ_JAVRHI010000513.1 coordinate 80,422, forward strand.
GCTGCTGCGGCCGGCGCCGCCCGGTGTCCTCCCCGGGAGTCTCCGTCACTGGTAGAGCGTCCCCGTGTTGAGGACCGGCTGCGCCGAGCGGTCGCCGCACAGGACCACCATCAGGTTGGACACCATCGCCGCCTTGCGCTCCTCGTCCAGCTCGACGATGTCCTCCTGGGTGATCCGGGCCAGCGCCATCTCGACCATCCCGACCGCGCCGTCCACGATCTGCCGCCGCGCGGCGACGACCGCGCCCGCCTGCTGCCGCTGGAGCATCGCCGAGGCGATCTCCGGCGCGTACGCGAGATGCGTGAAGCGGGACTCGACGATCTTCACGCCGGCCGCCTCCACGCGCGCGTGCAGTTCGACGGCGAGCTTCTCGGTGATCTCCTCGGCGTTGCCGCGCAGCGAGAGCGCGTCCTCGTCGTGCGCGTCGTAGGGGTACTCGATGGCGATGTGCCGCACGGCCGCCTCGGTCTGCGTGGACACGAACTCCACGTAGTCGTCGACCTCGAACGTGGCCTGCGCGGTGTCCTCGACCTTCCACACCACCACCGCGGCCAGCTCGATCGGGTTGCCGTAGGCGTCGTTCACCTTGAGCACCGCGGTCTCGTGGTTGCGGACACGCGTGGAGATCTTCCGGCGAGAGGTGAGGGGGTTCACCCAGCGCAGGCCGTCCTGGCGGATCGTGCCCCGGTAGCGGCCGAAGAGCTGGACGACCCGGGCCTCGCCGGGCGCGACCATGTTCAGCCCGCACATCGCGAGGAACGCCAGGACGGCGACGACGATGCCGACGATGATCATGACGGCCTTGGCGCCGGTCGAGGAGACCGCCGTGGCGGCCACGACGAGGCCGACGCCGGCCAGCAGCCCGACGAGGCCGAGCAGCAGCGCCCAGCCGCCGCCGATGCTGCGCGCCTGGAACTCCCGGACCCGCGGGGCGGGCATCTCGGGTACGTCCGCGGTGACCGCGGAACCGTGATCGGTCATGGGTGATCCCCCGTTCAGTGATTCACTCTTCTAGCTAACTGATATCACTTTACCGGAGCGAAGCAACCCTCGACACCCTCTGATCGTCGGTTCCTGAGGGAAGGGGTGCTGATTGTCACGTCCGTAAAAGGCTGGATCGGCGACCCTTTGTCACCTCTGCCGGTGCTAGTTTTCTACGCTGACCTGCTGACGGAACCTGTGTGACTTCTGAGCACACGCGAACGAAGCGGAACGGAACGGGCCAATGGGGCGAGCGGACGAGAGAAGAGCGCGACAGCGTGGCGGGCGCCGCGCGGCGCCCAGACGCCGCAGTTCGCCGGCCGCGGACGGCAAGGGCCGGATACGCCGGCTTTTCACCTGGAAGAAGCTGGTCGGCACCTTCTTCGGGCTCTGTCTGCTGGTCATGGGCGCCTTCATCGTGCTGTACATGGTGATCGACATCCCCGAGGGGAACGCCGACGCGACGCTGCAGAGCAACGTCTACAAGTACAGCGACGGCTCCGTCCTCGCCCGCAGCGGTGACCGCAACCGCGAGATCGTCGACCTCTCCAAGGTGCCCAAGGACGTCCAGCACGCCTTTGTCGCCGCCGAGAACAAGACCTTCTACGAGGACTCCGGCGTCGACCTCAAGGGCACCGCCCGCGGCCTGCTCAACACCGTCTCCGGCAAGGGCGCGCAGGGCGGCTCGACCATCACTCAGCAGTACGTCAAGAACTACTACCTGAGCCAGGACCAGACCGTCACGCGCAAGCTGAAGGAACTGGTCATCTCCCTCAAGCTGGACCGCGAGGAGTCCAAGGACTACATCCTCGCCGGGTACCTGAACACCAGCTACTACGGCCGCGGCGCCTACGGCATCCAGGCCGCCGCCCAGGCGTACTACCGGGTCGACGCCGAGGACCTCACCGTCGAGCAGGGCGCCTACCTGGCCGCGCTGCTCCAGGCGCCCAGCCAGTACGACTGGGCGGTCGCCACGGAGAGCGGCAAGAAGCTGGCCCAGGAGCGCTGGAACTACGTCCTGGACAAGATGGTCGAGCAGGACTGGCTCGACGCCTCCGACCGCGAGTCGATGAAGTTCGACGTGCCGAAGGAACCCAAGACCAACGCCGGCATGAAGGGCCAGGTCGGCTACCTCGTCGACGCGGCCGACAACGCGCTGGAGAAGCAGCTCGTCGCGGCCGGCACCGCCGAGGACTCCAAGCAGGCCGCCGCGATGGTCGAGGCCGGCGGCTGGACCGTCACCCTCAACATCGACAAGAAGAAGCAGGCCGCGCTGGAGAATTCCGTCAAGACCCAGCTCACCGGCAAGCTCGACGGCGACGAGCGGGACGTCGACGCCGACGTGCAGGCGGGCGCCGTCTCGGTGAACCCCAAGACCGGCGCGGTCGTCGCGATGTACGGCGGCGTGGACTACTTCAAGCACTACTTCAACAACGCTACCCGCGCCGACTACCAGCCGGCCTCCACCTTCAAGCCGGTCATCCTCGCCGCCGCCGTCGACCAGGACGCCGAGACCCAGGACGACGTGCCGATCACCGCGAACACGATCTACGACGGCACCAGCAAACGGCAGGTGGAGGACAACGGGACCAAGGTCGGCTTCGCCCCCGAGAACGAGGACGACGTCGACTACGGCGACATCTCCGTACAGACGGCCATGAACAAGTCGGTCAACTCCGTCTTCGCCCAGATGGGCGTCGACGTGGGGATGGACCAGGTGGTCGACGTCGCGGCCGACCTCGGCATGGCCGACGACCTCCAGGCCGTGCCGGCCCAGACCCTCGGCAGCATGGGGGCCAGCCCGCTGCAGATGGCCGGTGTCTACGCCACCCTCGACAACCACGGCAAGAAGGTCACCCCGGCCGTCGTGAAGTCCGTCGAGCACAACTCCCGCGCGGTGACCTTCCCCGACCCGATCGGCGAGCAGGTCATCAGCCGGGAGGCCGCGGACACGGTGACGTCCGTACTGACCGGTGTGGTCGACGACGGCACGGCCCGCACCTCGGTACGGGAGAACCCCAACCGCGACGGCCAGCAGGTGGCGGGCAAGACGGGTACCTCCGACAACAACAAGTCGGCCTGGTTCACCGGCTTCACGCCGGACCTCGTCACCTCCGTCGGCCTGTTCGGCGAGGACGCCAAGAGCCACGGGCAGGTCCCGATGTACGGGGCCGGCGGCGAGGAACGCGTCAACGGCGGCGGGTTCCCGGCGCAGATCTGGGCGGCGTACACCTTCGGCGTGATGGGCAGCACCAGCAAGTTCGACCTCGACACCAAGCAGGGCGCGGCGGTCGCGCCCACCACCTCGGCACCGCCGACCACGGCGTCCTCGTCACCGGCCGAGGAGGAGACGACCTCCGCGCCGCCGAGCGACGAGGAGACGACCTCCGCGCCGCCGACCGACGAGGAGACGACCACCACGCCCCCGCCGCCGGACGAGGAGACGACGACCACGACCCCGCCGCCGGACGAGGAGACGACCACCACGACCCCGCCCGCGGGCGACGACGACGAGGACGACCCCATCTGGGGCAACGACGAGCGCTAGCCGGCCGACGGCACACGAGGAAGGGCGCCCGGTGCGGACCGGGCGCCCTTCCTCGTGCGACGTCTCCGCTTCCGGGTGACGCTTCCGCACCCCCGTGCGTGACGTTTCCGCGCGGCTCAGCCCTGGCCGGGGTTCAGCTCGAACCAGACCACCTTGCCGGTGCTCAGCCGGGTCGCGCCCCAGCGCCGGGCCAGGCGGTTGACCAGGTACAGGCCCCGGCCGCCCTCGTCGGTGGCGCGGGCCTGCCGCAGCCGGGGAAGCTGCGGCACGTCGTCGCCGACCTCGCAGCGCAGCACGTCGGTGCGGAGCAGCCGCAGCGTCACCGGCCGGGAGGCGTACCGCACCGCGTTGGTCACGACCTCGCTGACCAGCAGCTCGACGGAGTCGGTCAGCTCCTCCAGGCCCCAGCGGGCCAGCGCGTGCCGCGCGAGGCGGCGGGCCCGGCCGGGCGCGGCGTCCTCCGGCTCCAGGTACCAGTACGCCACGTCGCTCGGCGCGATCCCGTCGAAACGGGCGGCGAGCAGCGCGATGTCGTCGTCCCGGTCACCGGGACCGAGCATGTCGAGGACCTCGTCGCACAGGGCTTCGAGGGGCGGCGGGTGGTCGGCGCCGGTCAGCTGCGCCGTCGCGGCGAGCTTCTCCCGCAGCTGCTCTATACCGGTCCACACGTCCCGCAGCCGGGACTCGACCAGACCGTCGGTGTACAGCAGCAGGGTGGCCCCGGCGGGCGCGTCCAGCTCCACGGCCTCGAAGTCGACCCCGCCGACGCCGATCGGCGCGCCCGGCGGCACCCGCAGCACCTCGGCCCGCCCGCCCAGGTGCAGCAGCACCGGCGGCGGATGCCCGGCGTTGGCGATGGTGATGCGGTGCGACACCGGGTCGTAGACCGCGTAGAGGCAGGTCGCCATGCGGTCGGTGCCCAGCCGCTGGGCCTGCTCGTCGAGGTGGTGCAGGACCTCCTGCGGCGGCAGGTCGAGCCCGGCGAGGGTCTGCGCGGTCGTCCGCAGCTGGCCCATGATCGCCGCCGACGTCATGGAGTGGCCCATCACGTCGCCGACGACCAGCGCTACCCGGCTGCCCGGCAGCGGGATCGCGTCGTACCAGTCCCCGCCGACCCGGGCCGTCTCGGCGGCCGGGAGGTAGCGGGAGGCCAGCCGGACGCCGGTGCAGCGCGGCAGGTTCTCCGGGAGCATCGTGCGCTGCAACTCGTCGGCGATGTACGCCTCGCGGCCGTACAGCACCGCCTTGTCGATGCCCAGCGCGCTGTGCGTGGCGAGCTGCGCCGCCACCAGCAGGTCGTCGGCCTCGAACGCGATCCGCTCCGGGCGGCGCAGGAACAGCGCCGCGCCGATCACCCGGCGCCGCCCGCGCAGCGGCGCGAGGATCGCCCGCTGACCCGGCGGGATCGTGAAGTCGGCGGTGTCACCGAGCAGTTCGGGCAGCGCCGCGCGGGCCGCCGGGGAGTCCGTGAAGACCGGCCGGACCCCGCGCAGCACCTCCGCCAGCGCGCTGCCCGGCCGCACCTCGCACAGCTCCGCGCCGACCCCGTCCAGATCGGTCGGCTCAGGCTGGACCGGCGGCACGAACCCGCCCTCGGTGTCCCGCTCGGCCGGAATGCGGTCGGTACGGCGCAGCCGCAGCACCAGCGGACCGGTGGGCCGCTCGTCACCGACCGGCAGCGGCTCGCGCAGGTAGACCAGGATCGCGTCGGCGAAGGTCGGCACGGTCGCCCGGCACAGCCCCATCACGATCTCGTCGAGGTCCATGCCCCGGGCGATCCGCCGGGTCGCGGCACCCACGAAGCGCAGCCGGTCACCGTCCCGCCGCATCGGCGTCGGCCGCCCCGGCGGCACCACCTGTCCCGTACGGCGCTCCTGCCCCGCGGGCTGTCCCGGCTCGGCCGGCGCCCCGGAGCGGACCGGGACACCCTCCATGGCCGGACGGGGGCGGTGGGTGTCCGGGTCGGCCGGCTGCTCGGTGCCCGGCTGGGTGTGCTCCGAGACTCCCACGGGCTCCCCGCCGGCCGCGCCGGTCTGCGGCGGAGGCGGCGGCGGTGGGTCCCCCGCGGGTCCCAGAGCCGGTGCGGGAAGGCCGGGGGAGCGCGGTGCCGGGGTGTGCGCCAGCGCCCCGCGGGGGTCCGTGGGGTCGACGCCCGGCTGAGGACGCTCGAAAGAGATCGGGTGCTCCGTCACGCGTGTCGAATCCATCCGTCCGCGACTGCGCGCCGCGCGTGCAGTTCGTCCCGCAGAAGTCCCGATACCCGGAACACGTGCCCCAGGAACGGAATTCCCGCGCGGTCAGCGGCTGTGCCCGTGCCGCCACCGGGCCGGCCGCGGTCCCTGCCGGCGCCGCCCTCGTACCCCTCGCTCACGTCCTGCCGCCCCTCGGTGACGATCGGTCAAGCCCTGCGCGCGCTCCGCCTGTTGCCGCCGCGAGCCCGTTGCGGAGGACGATCCTACGTTTCTTGCCCCGGGGCGCATCAAGGGTCTCATGAGGACACGTGCGCGGGCGTGCGATCCCAGTCCGCCGGGAGCGACGGAACCGGCCACGCGGGGTCGGGGCGCCAGCGCTGCCAGCCGTCGGAGAACGGCGGCCCCCATGCCCGGATCACGTCCACCGCGGCCCGACCGGCCTCCCGGACCCGCCCGGCAAGGCGCGCGTCCATCAGCCCGTCCCGCTGGGCCTGCGCGAACTCGTCCTCGTCCCGCCAGTGCCAACCCCGGTCCGGGTACACAGAGATGTCCAGGAAGTGGTCCTCGGAGTCCACCCCGCCCGACCAGCGGGCCAGCGGCTCCTCCAGGTTCACGTACCAGTTCTTGAACACCCAGCCCGGGTCCCAGAACAGCCACACCGACCAGGGGTCGCCCGGCCGGGCCAGCTTCAGCACGCCCGTGCCGAACCAGCGGTCGCGCACCACGGTCCGGGGTCTGGTGTAGCGCGTGGCCAGCGGCTCGCGGTGCGGGGGCGTGCCGTCGGCCAGCACCGGCTTCACGCACTCGGTGCCGGGGGCCAGCCACACGGCGAGCAGGTCGGCGTCGTCGCGGACGACGGTGACGGGGCGCGCGATATGGACGCGTGGGCCGGCGTTCTCCCGGTACCGCCACAGGATGTGGCTGCCGGGTGTCCAGAACGCCGCCGGCCCGTCCGCTTCCGCCGCTGTGCTCACCGCTTCACCGTCTGCCATGGACAGATATTAGGTGCCGCGGGCATGCCACGCTGCGGCATCCGTCACGCCGGGACGAAAGCGGCGCGACGGACGCACGGGGACACCCGGGGAGACCGGTGCCCGCGGGACGGGCCGGGCGCCCGGCTCAGGGGCGGGTCATGCGCAGCACGTCCAGGGCCTCGTCGAGCTGCTGCTCGGTGAGGTCGCCGCGCTCCACGTAGCCGCCCTCCACCACCACCTGACGGATGGTCTTCCGCTCGGCGAGGGCCTTCTTGGCGACCTTGGCGGCCTCCTCGTACCCGATGTACTTGTTGAGCGGCGTGACCACCGACGGCGAGGACTCGGCGTACTCGCGGGCCCGGTCGCGGTGGGCGACGATCCCGTCCACGGTGCGGTCGGCCAGCAGCCGGGAGACGTTGGCGAGCAGCCGGACCGACTCCAGGACGTTCTTGGCGATGACCGGCAGCATGACGTTCAGCTCGAAGTTGCCCGCGGCGCCCGCGGCGGCGACGGTCGCGTCATTGCCGGTGACCTGCGCGGCGACCATCAGCACGGCCTCGGGGACGACCGGGTTGACCTTGCCCGGCATGATCGAGGAGCCCGGCTGGAGGTCGGGCAGCGAGATCTCCGCGAGCCCGGTCCGCGGCCCCGACGACATCCACCGCAGATCGTTGGCGATCTTCGTCAGGCCGACCGCGACGGTGCGCAGCTGCCCGCTGGTCTCCACGATGCCGTCCCGGGCGCCCTGCGCCTCGAAGTGGTCCCGGGCCTCGGTCAGCGGCAGCCCCGTCGCGCGGGCCACCTCCTCGATGACGGCGGCGGCGAAACCGGGCGGGGTGTTGATGCCGGTGCCGACGGCCGTACCGCCCAGCGGCAGTTCGGCGAGGCGCGGCAGGGAGGCGGTCAGCCGCTCGACGCCGTACCGCACCTGCGCCGCGTACCCGCCGAACTCCTGCCCCAGCGTGACGGGGGTGGCGTCCATCAGGTGCGTACGCCCCGACTTCACGACGTCGGCGAACTCCCCGGACTTGCGCTCCAGCGCCTCCGCCAGGTGCTCCAGGGCGGGGATCAGGTCCCGGCTGACGGCGGCGGTCGCGGCGATGTGGATGGACGACGGGAAGACGTCGTTGGACGACTGGGAGGCGTTGACGTGGTCGTTGGGGTGCACGGCCCGCCCGAGCCGCTCGCTCGCCAGGGTGGCGAGGACCTCGTTGGTGTTCATGTTGGACGAGGTCCCCGACCCGGTCTGGAAGACGTCCACCGGGAAGTGCGCGTCCCACTTCCCGGCCGCGACCTCCGCGGCCGCCTCCTGGACCGCGGCCGCGATCTCCTTGTCCAGGACCCCCAGCTCGGCGTTGACCTTGGCCGCCGCGCCCTTGATCCGGGCCAGCGCCTCGATGTGCGCGCGTTCGATGCGCTGCCCGGAGACGGGGAAGTTCTCCACCGCCCGCTGGGTCTGGGCCCGCCACTTGGCGTGCGCGGGCACCCGCACCTCTCCCATGGAGTCGTGCTCGGTGCGGTACTCGGTCCTGTCCTGCTCGTCGGTCATCGACGATCACCTCCACTGGTCACAGCGTCCGCGTCGCGACCACTGTTCCCCGTGGAGGTGAACCGGCACCGACCCGCTCAGGCGAGTCCGGGACCGCGTACCGGAATGGAGGTGAAGGTCGGCGCCGGGGCCGGGTCCTGGAAGAAGTCGTTGCCCTTGTCGTCGACGACGACGAAGGCCGGGAAGTCCTCGACCTCGATCTTCCAGACCGCCTCCATCCCCAGCTCCTCGTACTCGACGACCTCGACCTTCTTGATGCAGTCCTGGGCGAGGCGGGCGGCGGGGCCGCCGATGGAGCCGAGGTAGAAGCCGCCGTGGGCCTCGCAGGCGTCGGTGACCTGCTTGCTGCGGTTGCCCTTGGCGAGCATCACCCGGGAGCCGCCCGCCGCCTGGAACTGCTCGACGTAGGAGTCCATGCGCCCGGCCGTGGTCGGGCCGAAGGAACCGGAGGCGTAGCCCTCGGGGGTCTTGGCGGGCCCGGCGTAGTACACCGGGTGGTCCTTCAGGTACTGCGGCATCTCCTCGCCCGCGTCGAGCCGCTCCTTGATCTTGGCGTGCGCGATGTCGCGGGCCACGACCAGCGGACCGGTGAGCGAGAGCCGGGTCTTGACCGGGTACTTGGTCAGCTCGGCGAGGATGTCGTCCATCGGCCGGCGCAGGTCGATCCTCACCACGTCGCCCTCTTCGGCGAGGTGCTCGTCGGTGGTGTCGGGCAGGAACCGCGCCGGGTCGGTCTCCAGCCGCTCCAGGAAGACGCCCTCCGCGGTGATCTTCGCGACGGCCTGGCGGTCGGCGGAGCAGGAGACGGCGATGGCGACCGGGCAGGACGCGCCGTGCCGGGGCAGGCGGATCACGCGGACGTCGTGGCAGAAGTACTTGCCGCCGAACTGCGCGCCGATGCCGATCTTCTGCGTCAGCTCGAAGACCTTCTCCTCCAGCTCCGTGTCCCGGAAGCCGTGGCCGAGCGCGGAACCCTCGGTCGGCGCGTTGTCCAGGTAGTGCGCGGAGGCGTACTTCGCGGTCTTCAGCGCGTACTCGGCGCTGGTGCCGCCGACGACGATCGCCAGGTGGTACGGCGGGCAGGCGGCCGTGCCCAGCGAGCGGATCTTCTGCTCCAGGAACTTCATCATGGAGGACTCGTTGAGGACGGCCTTCGTCTCCTGGTACAGGAACGACTTGTTGGCCGAGCCGCCGCCCTTCGCCATGAACAGGAACTTGTAGGCGCCGCCGTCGGTCGCGTACAGCTCGATCTGCGCCGGGAGGTTCGAGCCGGTGTTCTTCTCCTCCCACATGGTCAGCGGGGCCATCTGGGAGTAGCGCAGGTTCAGGTTCTGGTAGGCGTCGTAGATGCCGCGCGAGAGGGCCGCCTCGTCGCCGCCCTCGGTCAGCACGTTCTGGCCGCGCTTGCCCATGACGATCGCCGTACCGGTGTCCTGGCACATCGGGAGCACGCCCGCCGCCGCGATGTTCGCGTTCTTCAGCAGGTCCAGCGCCACGAACTTGTCGTTGGACGACGCCTCGGGGTCGTCCACGATCCGCCGCAGCTGCGCCAGGTGGTCCGGGCGCAGATAGTGCTGGATGTCGTGGATCGCCTCCTCGGCGAGCTTGCGCAGCGCCTCCGGCTCCACCTTGAGGAACGTTCGCCCGTCGGCCTCGAAGGTGGAGACACCCTCGGAGGTCACCAGCCGGTAGGGGGTGGTGTCCTCTCCCTGGGGGAGCAGATCGGTGTACGCGAACTCAGGCATCTCGCCCATTCCTCACTCGACAGACGGTCGCTGGCCTCCGTTGGCAGCGCCCATCAGCGTAGAACCTGCCGGTGGCGGTGAACTTGTGAGGTTGTCCTCAGTCGAAGGCCGGCGGGGTCTGGTCGCGATCTATCGCGTTTGGGTACGCTGCTGCCGTGGACCTTCACAAGCACGACCGGCAGGACCCGGCGGGCAGCGCCCCGCCCGTCACCGACCTGCGCGCGTCGGACGCCGACCGCGACCGCATCGCCGACATGCTGCGCGAGGCCCTCGCCGAGGGGCGCCTCACCGCCGAGGAGCACGCGGAGCGCGTCGAGGGCGTACTGGCCGCCAAGACCGTCGGCGAGCTGGACGTGTTCGTACGCGACCTGCCCGCGGCCCACGAGCGGCGCGCGTACCCGGCCGGGCCGCCCCCGCGCCCCGCGGCCGGCGCCGTCCCCGCCGTCCCCGACGACAGCGTGGTCGCGGTGTTCAGCGCCGCCGTCCGCAAGGGCCGCTGGCGCGCGGGCCGCCGCATCCACGCCTACTCCGTCTTCGGCAGCGTCGAGATCGACCTCAGCGAGGCGGTCTTCGAGTACCAGCAGGTCATGGTCAAGGCGGTGTCGGTCTTCGGCAGCGTCGAGGTCCGCGTCCCGGAGAACGTGACGCTGCGCGGCGCGGGCGGCGCCGTCCTCGGCAGCTTCGAGGTGGACACGGTCGACGCCACCGAACCGGAGGCGCCCGTGGTCTACGTCGACGGCTGGGCCGTCCTGGGCAGCGTCGAGGCCCGGCCCCGGCGTGGCAAGTACGTCGCGGACATCCTCGACCGTGTCCAGCGCAAAGTCGACCGGCATGTGCGCAGGCATCTGGGCCGCTGACGGTTGCCCCCTGTGAATCCGGCTGTTCGGTACCCGGTGCATAGGCACGCGTACAGCGGGTAAGGCTTCCGGCATCGTCTCTCGCTCGCGAAGCCGTCGTCAGGAGTAGACCGTGCTGCAACCGCCGCCCTCGTCCCTGCAGGTAGCCGCCGTTCCGGCCCAGCGGGTGCCGACGCGAGAGAGGGACCAGGACGCCCCCTGGCACACCGAGGCGGTGTGCCGACGCGACGAGGCGGGCCTGTTCTTCGCTCCGTCCAAGGAGCCCACGGCCGCCCGGCTCTCCCGTGAGGAGGCGGCGAAGCGGGTCTGCGCACGCTGTCCGGTCATGGTGGAGTGCCGCGAGCACGCCCTGCTCCAGCCCGAGCCCTACGGCGTCTGGGGCGGCCTGACCGCCGCCGAGCGACGCGTGGTCCTGGCCCGCCGTCGCCGCCGCGACCTGGAACTGAAGAAGGCGGCCCGCACGACGGGCCCCCGCATAGCGGCAGCCGGCTGACCCGGTGGTGGACGGACGCGAGGAGGGCACCCCCTCCGCACAGGGGGTGCCCTCCTGACGCCGTGCGCTGCGCGCCCTGTCAGGGGCGCGGGGCTGTGTTCGCTCTGCGGCTCCGCCGCGTGGGCGCGAGCGACCACGACGCACCCGCGGTGAACGGACGACCTACCGACCCCGGTCGAAGTCCACCGCGCTGTACGCCCGCAGCTTGCTGAGCCGATGCTCGGAGTCGATCCGCCGCACCGTCCCCGACCGCGACCGCATCACGATGGAGTCGGTCGTGGCGGTCTCGCTGCGGTACCGGACCCCCCGCAGCAGCTCCCCGTCGGTGATCCCGGTGGCCACGAAGAACACGTTCTCCCCGGTCACAAGATCCTCCGTGGTGAGCACGCGGTCCAGGTCGTGCCCCGCGTCCACCGCCCGCTGCCGCTCCGCGTCGTCCTTGGGCCACAGCTTGCCCTGGATCGTGCCGCCCAGGCACTTCACCGCGCAGGCCGAGATGATGCCCTCGGGGGTGCCGCCGATGCCCAGCAGCAGGTCGACGCCGGTGCCTTCGCGCAGCGCCAGGATGGAGCCGGCGACGTCACCGTCGGAGATCAGCTTGATCCGGGCGCCGGTGTCCCGGACCTCCTGGATGAGCCCCTGGTGCCGGGGCCGGTCGAGGATGACGACCGTGACGTCCTCGGGCGTGCGGCGCTTGGCCTTGGCGACCCGGCGGATGTTCACCGCGACGGGGGCGTTGATGTCGACGAAGTCGGCCGCCTCGGGCCCGGTGACCAGCTTGTCCATGTAGAAGACGGCGGACGGGTCGAACATCGAGCCGCGCTCGGCGGCGGCCAGCACCGCGATGGCGTTGGTCATGCCGTTCGCGGTCAGGGTGGTGCCGTCGATCGGGTCCACGGCGATGTCGACCTCGGCGCCGGTGCCGTCGCCGACCCGCTCGCCGTTGAAGAGCATCGGGGCTTCGTCCTTCTCCCCTTCGCCGATGACGACGACGCCGTTCATCGACACGGTCTGGACGAGGGTCCGCATGGCGCGCACCGCGGCGCCGTCGGCGCCGTTCTTGTCGCCGCGCCCGACCCAGCGGCCCGCGGCCATGGCCGCGGCCTCGGTCACGCGGACCAGTTCCATCGCGAGGTTGCGGTCGGGCGCCTCGGCGGGGACGTCCAGCTCGGACGGCAGATGATGATGCTCGGTCATCGGAGCGCACCTTTCTGTACGACGACGGCCGGAATGAGGGTATGACCACGACTCTATCGTCAGTCCGACTAAATGAGCAGGGGACCCCACGGATGAGCACTTCGGGCACCTGCGACGATAGGGAGCGTGGCAGGCAGAAACGGCAAGCAGAAGACCGCCCGGAACATGATCTACTCGCTGGGCGTGACCGTCCTCGTGGGACTGGTCATGTGGGTGTTCGTCCCGCACGACGACGAGGAGCCGGAGCTCCAACGCGTCGACTACCGGGTGGAGCTCCTCACCGCCCGCCGTGCCGCGCCGTACCCGGTCGCGGCGCCCGAGGGGCTGCCCGAGGCGTGGAAGGCGACGTCCGTCCGCTACCAGGGCGCCGAGTCCGACACCTGGCACCTGGGGTTCCACCTCCCGGGCGGCCAGTACGTGCAGGTGCAGCAGTCGACCGGCAAGCCGGCCACGTTCATCGAGGAGGCGAGCCAGGGCGCGGAGGCGACCGACGTCACCGAGGAGATCGACGGCCGGACCTGGACGCGCTACGAGGGCGGCCGGTACGACGCCCTGGTCCTCAAGGACACCGAGGGCGTGAAGAACGCGACGACGGTCGTGGCGGGCACGGGCTCGTTCGGCCAGCTGACGAAGATGGCGTCGGCGCTGAAGCTGGCGTGACCCTCGCATGAGGTCCCGTACGAGCGCGTGAGGTCCCGTACGGGAAGAGGCCCCTCGCGGGGCCTCTATCGCCATGTCCCGTACGGGGCTCAGACGACCGTGACGACCTGGTCGTACGCGAGGCGCGGCGAGCGCGGGTACCAGGCGTCCGGGCCCGGCCGGCCGATGTTGACGATCATCAGCGGGGTGTGGTCGTCGTCGAGGAACTCCTTGCGGACGCCCTCGAAGTCGAAGCCGGTCATCGGGCCGGCGGCGAGGCCCGCGGCGCGGATGCCGACGATGAAGTAACCGGCCTGGAGGGCGGCGTTCAGCGCGGCGGCGTTCTCGCGGACGGCGCGCTCGGAGAAGAACGCGTCCTTGGCCTGCGGGAAGTGCGGGAGCAGCGTCGGCAGTTCCTCGTGGAACTCGTTGTCCGCGGAGAGGATGGCGACCAGCGGCGCGGCGGCGGTCTTCGCGGCGTTGCCCTCGGACGCGTACTTCACCAGGCGCTCGCGGGCCTCGGGGGAGCGGACCAGGGTGACGCGCAGCGGCGACTGGTTGAAGGCGGTCGGGCCGAACTTGACCAGGTCGTAGATCGCCTGCACCTGCTCCTCGGTCACCGGCTCGTCAGTGAAGGTGTTCGCCGTGCGGGCCTCGCGGAACAGCAGGTCCTGGGCGGCGGGGTCAAGTGCGAGAGACATGCGTGATCTTCCTCGAAAGGGGTGCGTCGGCTCCCCGTGGTCGGCGGGGAGCCGTTGACGGGACGACCGTACGCCAAAGAAGTTCAAGGTTCAACAAAGCGCGGAGGCGGGTGATCCGCTTCACACGGCCACCGGTGTGAAGGCGGCCGGGCCGATCGTCGTGCACAGCGTGTCGGACCAGCGGAAGACAGTCAAAATACGCCTATATGACCGTGTGAATGCCATGTTGTCCGGCGCTGTCCCGTCACCCGTCCCACAGGCCACGGCACCCGCCGGGTGGATCACGGCACCCGCCGTGCGGGCCACGGCACCCACCGGGCGGGCCACGGTATGACCGTCCTCCGCCCCGCCCGCACCCCCGTCCGCGGCGGCCCCCGCCGGCTGGGCGAGCGGCTGGACGCCCTGGACTCCGACGTCCGGCGCGGTGTCGTCAGCCTGCTTGTGCTGGTCGCGCTGCTGCCCCTGCTGCTGCTCCTGGCCCGCCGCACCGTCCGGCTCCCGCACGGCTTCGACCTGCCGGTCTGCTACGGCCTGACCGTCCTCGCCGGCACCATCGGCCTGCTGCACATCGCCTACAGCCGCTACGACGACCCCGCCGAACGGCCGCTGCGCCGCCGGCCCCGGGACCTGTCCGCCTTCCCCGCGCTGCCGGCGACCCCCCGGGTCAGCTTCCTGCTCGCCGTGCGCAACGAACGCGAGCACATCGAGGCATGCGTCCGCTCCATGGCCGCCGTCGACTACCCGGACCTGCAACTCGTCGTGGTCGACGACGCCTCCGACGACGGCACGGCCGAGGTGCTGCGGCGGCTCGCCGCCGAACTGCCGCTCACCCTCGTCCGGCTGGACCGCAACGTCGGCAAGAAACGCGCCCTGGTCCGCGCCTGCGAACTCGCCGACGGCGACCTCCTGCTCTTCACCGACTCCGACTGCGTCATCGCCCCCGACGCCGTCCGCGCCTGCGTCACCGCGATGGTCCGCCACCCCGAACTCGGCGCGCTCAGCGGCCACTGCCGGGCCCTCAACACCGACACCGGCCTGCTCTCCCGCGTCCAGGACGTCTGGTACGAGGGACAGTTCCGCATCACCAAGGCCGCCGAGGCCGCCTTCGGCTCGGTGTCCTGCGTCTCCGGCCCGCTCGCCGCCTTCCGCCGCGAGGCGATCTGGAACTACCTGCCCGCCTGGGCCGAGGACCGCTTCCTCGGCGCGCCCTTCCGGTTCGCCACCGACCGCCAGCTCACCGGGTACGTCCTGGGCCAGAAGTGGCAGGGCCGCGACCTCAAGCGCCGGCACGCCGAGTCCCCGTTCGTCCGCGACCACGACTACCCCGAGCTGCGCTGGGAGGTCGGCTACACCCGCACCGCCCGGGTCTGGACCCGGGTGCCGTCCCGGCCCGGCTCCTTCCTGCGCCAGCAGGTCCGCTGGAAGAAGAGCTTCATCCGCAACCTCTTCTTCACCGGCCGCTTCATGTGGCGCCGGGGCCCGGCCGCCGCCGCGCTCTACTACGGACACGTCCTGTGGGTCGTCGCCGCGCCCGTCCTCGCCGTACGCCACCTGGTGTGGGCGCCATTGCACCTGGCCGGCCTGCTCACCCTGCTCTACCTGGGCGGAGTCGTCCTCAAGGGCTGCGTCTGGGGCCTGGCCTACCGGCTCGACCACCCCACCGACCGCGCCTGGCGCTGCCGGCCCCTGATGAGCCTGCTGTCCTGCTGCGTCCTGGCCTGGCTGCTGCCGTACGCCCTGCTCACCCTGCGCCGCAACGTCTGGTCGAGGAGCCCCGCATGAGAACGCCGCTGCGCGCCCTGGGCCGCGCGCTCGCCGTCGCCGCCACCGTCGCCGCGATCGCCCTGCTCTACCTGTTCGTGATCAGCCGGGGACGTCCGCTGTGACGCCGCCGAGTTCCGGGGAGCCGGCCGACGGGACGGCCGGGGCACCACGCGCGCGTGGTGACGGGAGGGCCGAGGGCGCACGCGCCCGTGGCGCCCGGTCGGCGGCGGTCCGCCGG
>NZ_JAVRHI010000514.1:0-11899 GCF_034105845.1 Streptomyces sp. CRN 30
TGGCACGGACGGACGGGACGGCGGGGCCGGCGCGCCGGGCGCGGGCGGGCGCTGCGCGCCGGAGCAGCCGGCGAGGGCCGAGACGGCTGAGGCGGCCGAGACGGCCACGGTGACCAGGAGCGTTGCTGTGGTGGTCGTACGATGCACCCGCGCAACTCTGCTGTCGTCCGGCCCGCTTCGCGGTGCGGACAGGCGGAGGTTGCCCCGCACGGGTGATCCCGGCGGCCGTCTGCGGGCGGCCCGTTGCCGGCCGCGTCAGCGCCGACGTTCCGTTCAGTCTCCGGTGGCCCCGTCGATGCGCTCCCTGATCAGGTCGGCGTGACCGTTGTGCCGCGCGTACTCCTCGATCATGTGGGTGTAGATCCAGCGCAGGCTGACGGCCTCGCCGGTGTGCCGGTTGCGGCCGTCGCCCGTGTCGTCCAGGGCGAAGCGCGCCGCGTTGCTCCGGGCGACGGCGATCTCGGCCTGCCAGGTGGCGTGGGCCTCCTGCCAGGTGTCCGACTCGTCGAGGTGGAACTCGCCGTCCCGGTCCTCGTCGCTGTAGTAGATCGGCCCGGCGTTGTCGTCGGCCAGCACGCGGCGGAACCAGCTCCGCTCCACCTCCGCCATGTGCCGTACCAGCCCCAGCAGGGTCAGTTCGGAGGGTGGGACGGAGGCGGTCCTGAGCTGGGCGTCGTCGAGGCCCGCGCACTTCATGGCGAGCGTGTGGCGGTGGAAGTCCAGCCACCCCTCGAGCATGGTCCGCTCGTCGGCGGTGACGGAGGGCGTGGTGCGTTCGGTGGTGGTCATGGAGCGCATCCTGTCCGAGCGGGCCGCACCTCTTCATCTTGATTTCGCGACGTATGCTTCCGGCGAGGCGGAGCGAGGCGAGGCCCGGACGGCCCGGACGCCGTAGGACAGGAACGAGGACGCTGTGAAGGTCGGCTGCATAGGGCTCGGGGACATCGCGCAGAAGGCGTACCTGCCGGTGCTCGGCGCGCAGCCGGGTGTCGAACTGCACCTGCAGACGCGTACGCCCGCGACGCTCACCCGGGTCGCCGACAGCCTGCACCTCCCCGGCGCCCGGCGCCACGCCGACCTCGACGCCCTGCTGGCCCAGGACCTCGACGCGGCCTTCGTGCACGCCCCCACCGCGGCGCACCCGGAGATCGTCACCCGGCTGCTGGAGGCGGGCGTCCCGACGTACGTCGACAAGCCCCTCGCGTACGAACTCGCCGACTCCGAGCGGCTGCTACGGCTCGCGGAGGAACGGGACGTCTCGCTGGCCGTGGGGTTCAACCGGCGCCACGCGCCGGCGTACGCGCAGTGCGCGGAGCACCCGCGCGAGCTGATCGTGCTGCAGAAGCACCGCGCCGGTCTGCCGGAGGCACCGCGCACGATGATCCTCGACGACTTCATCCACGTCGTCGACACCCTGCGGTTCCTGGTGCCGGGGGAGGTCGACGACGTGACCGTGCGCGCCCGCGCCGTGGACGGGCTGCTGCACCACGTGGTGCTCCAGCTGTCCGGGGACGGCTTCACGGCGCTCGGTGTGATGAACCGGCTCAGCGGTTCCGCCGAGGAGGTCCTGGAGGTGTCCGGACAGGGCACCAAGCGGCAGGTCGTCAACCTCTCAGAGGTCATCGACCACAAGGGTCAGCCGACGACGCGGCGGCGCGGCGACTGGGTGCCGGTGGCCCGGCAGCGCGGTATGGAAGCGGCCGTGCTGTCCTTCCTCGACGCGGTGCGGGCGGGCCGGACGCTCAGCGCGCGGGACGCGCTGGCGACCCATGAGCTGTGCGAGCGGGTGGTGCGGGCGGTCCTCCGAGACCCGTCCGCCTGAGCCGCACCGCCCGTACGGCACCGGCGGCACCCGCCACGCCCAGCACCAGCAGCGCCCCGTACACGGGCCAGTCGCCGAGCCGGACGTACGGCGTGGCACCGCTCGCCAGCGGCACCTCGTACACCGCGCTGGTGCTCGCGTCCGTACCGAGCCGGGGGCCGACGGGCCGGCCGTCCGGGCCGTGCACCGCGGAGACCCCGGTCAGTGTCGCGTGCACCATCGGGCGGCCGGTCTCGGCGGCCCGCAGCGCGGCCAGCGAGGCGTGCTGCTCCGGGGCCCAGCTCTGCTGGAACGTCGAGGTCGCCGACTGGGCGATCAGCACCTGGGCACCGTCCCGCGCCAGCCGGCGGCTCAGGTCCGGGAACGCGGACTCGAAGCACACCATCGGGCCGGCCCGCAGCCCGCCCGCGACGTCCATGACCACCTGCCGGGTGCCGCGCCGGCGGTCCTCCCCGGCCGCCTCACCGACCGAGGTGGCCCAGCCGAGGACGGAGCGCGCCGGGACGTACTCTCCGAAGGGCACCAGCCGCATCTTGTCGTAGCGGTCGCCGGTCGGGCCGTCCGGCCCCACGAGCTGCGAGCTCTTGTATATGCCGGGCCGGTCGGAGCGGCGCGCGTCGACGTTCACCAGGACGTCCGCGCCCGTCGCGCGGGACAGGGCCGCGATCCGGTCCGTGAGGGCGGGACGGCCGGCGAGGTCGAAGCCGACGCTGCTCTCGCCCCAGACGACCAGGTCCACGTCCTGCCCGGCGAGCCGGCGGGTGAGCGCCTCCTCCCGGGCGAAGCGCTCACCGGGGCCGTGCACGACACCGGGCTGGACGACCGCGACACGTACCCGGCCGTCGGCCGCGGGGCGCGGCGCCCAGACCCAGACCGCGGAGACCGTGGCCGCCGTCGCGAGGAGACCGGCGACCGCGGGCACGCGGGACCGCTCGACCGCGACCAGTACGACGACCGCGACGTTGACCGCCACCACCAGGAAGCTCAGCAGCCACACCCCGCCGACCGACGCCAGCCGCAGCGCCGGCTCCACCTGCCACTGACTGGACCCGAGCAGCCCCCAGGGCCCGCCCAACCCCTGCCAGGACCGGACGAGTTCCACCGTCAGCCAGCCCGACGGCACGACGACGAGGGCGGCCGCGACCCGCCCGCCCGACGGCGCCCCCGCCAGGAACCGGCGCACCAGCACACCCCAGGGGGCCCACAGCAGGCCGAGCAGGGCGGCCAGCACGAAGGTGAACACGTGCAGGTTGGGCAGCAGCCAGTGGTGCACCCCCAGCATGAACCCGGTGCCGCCCAGCCAGCCGTCGTACGCGGCGCGCCGGTCCGTCGGGGCGGTACGGACCAGCAGGATCCACGGGACCAGAGCGACGTACGCGCACCACCACAGCGACGGCGCCGGGAACGCGAACAGGGGCAGCGCGCCGGCCAGTGCGGCGAGCGGGCCGCGCCTCCACCGGGCGGCGAGCCACCGGCCGGTCGTCGTCATGCGGGGGCCTCCCTCCCGGTCGTGCGGTACCTCCAGTGTGCGGGCCGGGAACGATCTACGACAGTGGGCGGGCGGCCGGGGCCGCGCGGGACCGGGCCGGGAAGGGGCCGGGTCAGGGGGGGCCGGGTCAGGAGGGGACCGGGTCAGGAGGGGACCGGGCGGCCGTCGGCCGTGCGGCGCCACTTCTCGTGCAGCACGACCTCGCGCAGCCGCCAGCCGTCTTCCGTGCGCAGCAGGGTGAAGGCGTACCGGCCGCCGCACAGGAGGTCGGGAGCCGTGTCGGCGGCCGGATGCGGTGGATCGGGGGTGCCGTCCGGGCTGGCGAACCGCAGCGGGCTGACGTAGTCGGCCTGGACGTGCGCGGTGTCCCCGGTGTCCTGCTCCAGCACGCCGAACCGGACCCGCCGGTTGACGACCAGGTGCTGCCGCACCGCGAGCAGCCCGGTGCTGCGGGCGAGCCAGTCGGCGACCTGGTCGACGTCGCCCTCGATGCCGCCGGCCGAGCGGTAGTCCGCGCGCGCGTCGGGCGTGAACAGCTCCCGGTAGGCCCGCCAGTCGCCGTCGTCCAGGGCCACCGCGTACTCGGTGATCAGTCCGTCGACCGCGAGCCGGTCCAGCACCGTCGCGAGCTCCACACGCTGCGTCATCGGCTCAGTGTTGGGGCAGGGGACGGGCGGAGCCAAGGGGCGTGCGGATATTCGCTG
Organism: Streptomyces sp. CRN 30; assembly: GCF_034105845.1. Taxonomy (NCBI): domain Bacteria; kingdom Bacillati; phylum Actinomycetota; class Actinomycetes; order Kitasatosporales; family Streptomycetaceae; genus Streptomyces; species Streptomyces sp. CRN 30. The sequence goes on from NZ_JAVRHI010000514.1 coordinate 4,016, forward strand.
GCCGTGGGCGTCGGCGCCGACCCATCCTGGACCGGTGAACGATCATTCGACCGCGCCCGAGCCCGAGTTCCGTGTACGAGCCCGTCACACGGCGTCCACGGTCACCGTCTACCAGGCCTACGGTCCGGAGATCGGCCCGGCCGCGGCCCGCACCGGCCGGTTCCCGACCGCCTGGAAGCGGGACCGCATGACCTGGATCAAGCCGTCGTTCCTGTGGATGATGTACCGCTGCGGCTGGGGCCTGAAGGAGGGCCAGGAGACCGTCCTGGCGGTCGAGATCACCCAGGAGGGCTTCCTCTGGGCGCTGCGCAACTCCTGTCTGTCGCACTACGACCGCGCCCTGCACGAGGACCGGGGGGCGTGGAAGCGGGAGCTGCGGCGAGCGCCCGCGCGCGTGCAGTGGGACCCCGAGCGCGACCTGCGGCTCGCCCCGCTGCCGTACCGCTCCCTGCAGCTGGGGCTGTCCGGGGAGGCGGCGGCCCGTTACGCGGACGAGTGGATCGTGGGCATCGAGGACGTGACACCGCTGGCACGGGAGGTCCACGGCCTGGTGCGGGAGGGCGAACTCGGCCGCGCGGCGGGGCTGCTGCCCGTCGAGCGGCCGTATCCGCCGGCCGACGACGTGCTCGGCCACCTGCGGCGCTGAGCCGGCCGGCGTGCCCGGTCCGGCCGGCGCGCGGAAGGCACCGGTGCGGGCGGCCGTTGCGGTCGGCCGAAGCGGGCTCAGGCCGCCTCGATGACCTTCCCGCGCGCGGCGGCGGCCGCGGCCCATTCCACGACCAGCAGTTCGTACTCGGCCCGTTCGCGGTCGGACAGGGAGCCGCCCGCGCGTGTCCACAGTGCTCGTATCTGCTCGTTCACCGCGGCGGCGGACCGCGGGGAACCAGAAGGGGTGGTTTTGGCGGACATGCCATCAGACTATGCGCAGTGGCTGACACTGTGCCACCGGACAGCTACGTGTGCGGTATGTGGTTGGTCACGGTCGAGCGGACCCCGCCGCTCCGTCAAGTACGCCTGACGCGCCCGCCGTTGCGCGGCGTACCGGTCCTCAGTGCGCCGAGTCACCCGCGTTCGGGTCGAGCACACCCATGCTGACCAGCACGATGATGACGATGCCGAGGGCGACGCGGTACCAGACGAAGGGCATGAAGCTCTTCGTGGTGATGAACTTCATGAACCAGGCGATGACCGCGTAACCCACCACGAACGAGACGACCGTGGCGAGGGCGGTCGGCCCCCACGAGACGCCGCCCTCCTCGACCGCGTCCTTGAGTGTGAACGCGCCGGAGGCCATCACCGCCGGGATGGCGAGGAGGAAGGAGTAACGGGCCGCGGCCTCCCGGGTGTACCCCATGAGCAGGCCGCCGCTGATGGTGGCGCCGGAGCGCGAGACGCCCGGGACCAGGGCCATGGCCTGGCTGACGCCGAAGATCAGGCCGTCCCTGACGTTCAGGTTCTCCAGCGTCTTGCGCTGCTTCGCCGCCCGGTGCTTGCCGCCCGACTCGTCGCGCGCCGCCAGCCGGTCCGCGAGGCCGAGGACGATGCCCATCACGATCAGCATCGTCGCCGTGAGGCGCAGGTCGCGGAACGGGCCCTCGATCTGGTCCTTGAGCGTCACGCCCAGCACGCCGATCGGGATGGAGCCGACGATGACGAGCCAGCCCATCCGCGCGTCGGGGTCCCGGCGCATCTCCTTGTTCGTCAGCGACCGGGACCACGCGGCGAGGATCCGCCCGATGTCCTTGCGGAAGTAGATCAGCACCGCGATCTCCGTGCCGATCTGCGTGATCGCGGTGAAGGCCGCGCCGGGGTCCTCCCAGCCGGAGAACGCCGCCGTCAGGCGGAGATGGGCGCTGGAGGAGATCGGGAGGAACTCGGTCAGTCCCTGGACGAGTCCGAGGATGAGGGATTCAAACCAAGACATGGAGTAGGTGGTCCAAGGGCTGTACGGAAAGGGGGCCGGCGGACACGCGCGGCCGCGGTGGGCACGGGCACAGGTGTCGTGGGGCAGCGTAGCGTCTCGAAGTGACGGGCTTGCCACACGGGCTCCACAGGACCTGCACGCGGTGTTCCGGCCCTGCCGGGCCGGGAGGCAGGTCGGGAGGGTGCACGGGGTGTTGACCGGCCGTTCCGGCGCGACATACGTTGCAGCGGCGGGAGAAAGCGCTTGCTGTCACCGGTCCGCCGGGGCCGTGGACCTCTCTCCCCCTCTGCCGTCACGTTCGATGGAGTGCTGATCACGTCCATGTCCACACCCCGCGACGCATCCGGTCCCGACACCCCTCCGAGCCGCACCGCCCCCACGGACCCGGTCCCGGACCGTCCCGCACCCCCGTTCCACGGCCGCCGCATCCGGGCCGCGATCGTCGGCACCGGCGGCATCGCCCGCGGCTGCCACCTGCCCGCGTTCACCGCCCTCGCCGCGGAGGGCGAGACGGAGGTGGTGGCGGCGGTCGACATCGACGCCGACGCGGTCAAGGCCTTCTGCGCCGAGGCGGGCATCCCGCACGCGTACACCGACCTGGACCGGATGCTGGCGGAGGTACGGCCCGACGTGGTCGCCGTCTGCACCCCGCCGACCCTGCACCGCGAGCAGACCGTGGCCGCGCTGCGGGCCGGCGCCTGGGTGTGGTGCGAGAAGCCGCCCGTCCCCACGCTCGCCGACTTCGACGCCGTGGAGGCGGAGGAGGGCACCGACGGGGGCCCGTACGCCTCGATCGTCTTCCAGCACCGCTTCGGCTCGGGCTCCCGGCACGCACGGCGGCTGATCGCCGAGCGCGCCCTGGGGCGCCCCCTCGTGGCGCACTGCCAGACCACCTGGTACCGCGACACCGCCTACTACGCCGTGCCCTGGCGCGGCCGCTGGGCCACCGAGGGCGGCGGGCCCGCCATGGGCCACGGCATCCACCAGATGGACCTGCTGCTCGACCTGCTCGGCCCGTGGAGCGAGGTGCGGGCCATGGCGGGGCGGCTGGTGCACGACGTGGAGACCGAGGACGTCACGACCGCCCTGGTGCGCTTCGAGAACGGCGCCATGGCCACCGTCGTCAACAGCGTCCTCAGCCCCGACGAGGTCAGCCGCATACGTATCGACTGCGAGCGCGCCACGGTCGAGCTCACCCACCTGTACGGGCACGGCAACGACAACTGGCGCATCACGCCCGCCCCGGACGTGGCCGAGGCGGACGCGGCGGCCTGGCGGGACTTCGGCGCCGACGTGCCGAGCTCGCACCTGGCGCAGCTGCGGGAACTGGTGGCGAGCATGCGCGCCGGTGAGCGGCCGCGCGCGAGCGGCGCCGACGGGCGGACCAGCCTGGAACTGATCACCGCGATCTACAAGTCGGCGTTCACCGACACCACCGTCAGGGCAGGGGAGATCGGCCCCGGCGATCCGTACTACACCGCCCTGCACGGCGGCGCTCCCGGCTGGGCGCCCGCGACCGGGACCGCAGAGACCAGCGAGGAGATCCCCGCATGACGACCGCCCACGACGGCCTGCGCCTCGTCCACGCCCACGGCGACAGCATCACGGTCACCGAACCGGCCACCGGCGTCGAACTGTTCTCCTACGTGTACCGGCCCGAGGCGGCCTGGGAGGCGCCGAAGCCGTACCTCCACCCGGTCCGCACCCTCAAGGGCGACGTCGTCACCGACTACCGCCCCAACGACCACCGCTGGCACAAGGGCCTCCAGCTCACCGCCTCGCACCTGTCCGGGCAGAACCTGTGGGGCGGCAACAGCTACGTCCACGGGGAGGGGTACCTCCCACTCCCCGAGCAGGTCGGGTCCATGGCGCACGTGGCCTTCGACGAGGTGGCCGCCGACGGGGACCGCGTCGTCATCGCCGAGCGGCTCACCTGGCACCCGTACACCGGTGAGCTCTGGGCCGACGAGGAGCGCCGCATCGAGGTGCACGACGTCGACCCGGCTGCCGGGTCCTGGGCGCTGACCTGGACCAGCGCCATCACCAACCGGCGCGACGAGCCGCTGCTCTTCGGCAGCCCGACCACCGCCGGGCGGGAGAACGCGGGCTACACGGGCCTGTTCTGGCGCGGCCCGCGGGGCTTCCGGGAGGGCCGGGTCATCGGGCCCGACGCCGAGGGGCCCGACCTGATGGCGAGCCAGTCGCCGTGGCTGGCCTACTCGGCGGAGCACGACGTCGCCGACGGCCACGCCACGCTGGTCTTCGCGCACGCCCCCGAGAACGACCACGACGGGAGCGGGGGCGCCCACCCGGCCCACTGGTTCGTGCGCAACGAGCCCTTCGCCGCCGTCGCCCCCTCCTGGGCCTTCCACGACGAGCTGGAGCTCGCGCCCGGGGACACGCTCACCCGCCGCTACCGGGTCGTGGTGGCCGACGGTGCCTGGGAGCGGGACGAGATTGCCAAGTACCTCCAGGAGCACCCGTGGTGACGGGGGCCGGTGCGGTGGCGGCCGGCTTCACCGGACTGCCCGGCGCGGTCGCCCTCTCGCACCTGTCCGTGTACGACTGGCCCGCGGCCGACGGCGTGTGCGGGGGCAGCCCGCACCTGCACCTGACCTGCTCGGAGGCGTACGTCGTCACGGGTGGGCGCGGCGCGGTGCAGACGCTGACCATGTCCGGGTACGAGGTGACGCCGCTGGTGCCCGGCACGGTCGCCTGGTTCACGCCCGGCACCATCCACCGGCTGGTCAACGAGGACGACCTGCGCATCACGGTGCTGATGCAGAACAACGGGCTCCCGGAGGCGGGCGACGCGGTCCTCACCCTGCCGCCCGAGTACCTCACCGACCCGGGGACGTACGCCGCCGCGACCGTCGTCCCGGGGGACGCGCCCGAGGAGGAGCGGGAGCGGTTCGCCCGCGCCCGGCGGGATCTGGCCCTGGAGGGCTACCGGGTGCTGCGCGAGGCCGACGGCCCCGAGCCGCTGGCCGCCTTCCACCGGGCCGCCGCCGCGCTGGTGCGACACCGGCTCGCGGAGTGGCGGGAGCGCTGGGAGCGGGGCGCCCGCGCGGCCGCCGCGGCCACCGGCGACCAGCTGGACCGGCTGGAGCGCGGCGACGTCTCCCACCTGGCCGACGCGCTCGTACGGGCGGAGCGGCCCGCGGAGCACGGGAGGTTCGGGATGTGCGGGCGGCTGGACGTCTACCGGGGGACGTGACGCGCCGCGGGTGACGCGGTCACCGGCCCTGGAGGTGGTGGCGCTTGCGCCAGGCCACCACCGCACCGATCAGGGCCGGTACCGCGATGCACGCCATGGCGATCAGGAAGGCGGGGGAGGTCGGCGTCGAGGCACGGGCGCCGGCCACCACGTACGCCGCGGTGTTCGGGATCGAACCGAGGGCCGTGGCGAGCAGGAACGGCAGCCAGCCCATGCGCGAGACGGACGCACAGTAGTTCGATGCCGCGAACGGCACCCCGGGGAACAGCCGGGCCGCCAGCATCGAGCGGAACCCGTGCCGGCTGAGCTGCCCGTCGACCGCCTGCAGCAGGCGGCCCCGCAGCAACGGCCGCAGCGCGTCCTGCCCGAGCATCCGGCCGAGACCGAACGCGATGCCCGCGCCGAGCACCGTGCCGCCCAGCGCGGCGCCCAGGCCGAGCTGGGAGCCGAACAGGGCGCCCGCCGCCAGGTTGAGCAACGGGCGTGGGACGAAGGCGAAGGTGCACAGGCCGTACGCCACCGCGTAGACCAGGGCCGCCGCGGCACCACCGAGGTGCGGTGGCCAGCCGTCGGCCAGCAGGCGTTGTGGTTCCAGGAGCAGCACGGTCGCCGCGGCGCCCGTGAGGAGCGCGACGAGCAGCGCGAACCGTGCCCATGGGGAGAGCAGCAGGCGGGTGCAGCGTGCGGCGGGACCCGTTGGGGAGACGGGTGCGACCGGTGGGATGGATGCGGCGGGCGGGGAGGTGGCCGTGGCGGTGCCCCCAGAGCGGGTGGTGGCATCGAGCATTCGGCGACAGTAACCGACCGATGTGTGTGATCGCCGTATGGAGCGTCTCAGGGACGTCACAGGACGGGGAACTGCGGGGGACCGGGCCGAGGCCCCCGACAGCGCCGCTCCCGCCGGCGCCGCGCCGGCACGGGACACCGCCCGGCGGTCGTCCCGAAGTGGCCGCCGGGGCCCGCGGGACACCTGGTACGAACGGCGCCCTTCCGGGCTCTGACCTCGGCGTACGGACACCCCGCCGACTTCCGCCGGGCCACGCGGCGGATGACTGCCGGTGGGGCCGGCCGGGCGCCGACCGGCCGCGCGGCGAGCGGAACTTGAGGAACGGGCGGGTCCCCTTCCCGCCGTCGGCCTCCCGTCGGTCCGCGTGCCGCCGTGTGAAGCATCTCTCGTCGGAAGTCGTCCCCCGCGCCGCATGGGGCAGCCCCCGCCCCCGTCGTCCCGCCCGTCGCGAAAACCGTTCGACGCGGGGCCGGCGGGTCGACGATGATCGGCGCCATGTTCTGGCACGCCTTCCTCCTCGCGGCGTCCGCGGCAGCCGCGGACGCGCCGAAGGCTGCCCTCCCGGTCGTCGTGGCCACCACAGGCGGCTTCGCCACCGCAGGCGGCACCCGAAGCTGACCCTCCCCGGATCGTCCGGCGGACCCCGCAGGGGGAGGGTCGGTCAGAGCCCGGGGTCCCCGTTCCGGCCGCCGCAGAGCGCCGGGGCCGTTCACCGAAGTACCGCTGAAGAGGCTTCGAGGTACCGCCATGTTCAAGACGGCTTACGTCCGCACCAAACCCCACCTCAACATCGGCACCATGGGTCACGTCGACCACGGCAAGACCACCCTGACCGCCGCCATCACCAAGGTGCTCGCCGAGCGCGGCTCCGGCGACGGCACCCGTTACGTCCCCTTCGACCGCATCGACAGGGCGCCGGAGGAGGCCGCGCGCGGCATCACCATCAACATCGCGCACGTCGAGTACGAGACCGACACCCGCCATTACGCGCACGTCGACATGCCCGGCCACGCCGACTACGTCAAGAACATGGTCACCGGGGCGGCGCAGCTCGACGGGGCGATCCTCGTCGTCTCCGCGCTCGACGGGATCATGCCGCAGACCGCCGAACACGTGCTGCTCGCCCGGCAGGTGGGCGTCGACCACATCGTCGTCGCGCTCAACAAGGCCGACGCGGGCGACGACGAGCTGACCGACCTGGTGGAGCTGGAGGTGCGGGAACTGCTCACCGCGCACGGCTACGGCGGCGACGCCGTCCCCGTCGTACGGGTCTCCGGGCTGAAGGCCCTGGCGGGCGACCCGCGCTGGACGGCGGCGGTCGAGGCGCTGCTCGACGCGGTGGACACCTATGTGCCCGTGCCGGAGCGGTACGTGGACGCGCCGTTCCTGCTGCCGGTGGAGAACGTGCTCACCATCACCGGCCGCGGCACCGTCGTCACCGGCGCCGTCGAGCGGGGCACCGTCCGCGTGGGCGACCGCGTGCAGGTGCCCGGCGCGGAACTGGAGTCCGTGGTCACCGGCGTGGAGACCTTCGGCAAGCCCATGGCGGAGGCCCAGGCCGGCGACAACGTGGCGCTGCTGCTGCGGGGCGTCCCGCGCGACGCCGTACGGCGCGGGCACGTCGTCGCCGCGCCCGGCAGCGTCGTGCCCGGCCGCCGCTTCACCGCCCAGGTGTACGTGCTCTCGGCGCGCGAGGGCGGCCGCACGACCCCGGTGTCGACCGGCTACCGGCCGCAGTTCTACCTCCGCACCGCGGACGTGGTCGGCGACGTCGACCTGGGGGACGTGGCGGTCGCCCGGCCCGGCGACACCGTCACGATGACGGTCACGCTCGGCCGTGAGGTCCCGCTGGAGCCCGGCCTCGGCTTCGCCGTCCGCGAGGGCGGGCGCACGGTCGGCGCGGGGACGGTGACCTCGGTCGGCTGAACACGGAGCCGGGTGCCCGCACATGCTGGC
>NZ_JAVRHI010000515.1:0-81475 GCF_034105845.1 Streptomyces sp. CRN 30
CGCGGCCACCGCGGGCCGCACGCGCCCGGCGCTGCCCTCGGCGGCGCTGCTCGGCAGCCACACCCTCGCCGTCACCGCCGTCTCCCGCCGCGAGACCACGGGCGGCTCCGCCCTCGCCCCGCTGGCGGCGCTGGCCACCACCGGCCTGCTGGCCCGACTGGTCTCCGGCCGGCCCCACCGACTCCCGGCAGGCCGGCGGGCAGCAGCCGCTCCCGGCCTGCCGGGCCCGGGGCGACCGGTTCCCGTTCCGCCGGGGGCCGCGATCACCGCGGGGCTCTCCGCCGTCTACGCCCTCACGGCAGCCGGGCCCTACGCGCACGCCGCCCTGAACCCCTCACCCCCGCTCACCCAGCGCGCCGTCGGCGGCGGAATCCGCGCCACCGTCCCGCTCCAGGCCGCCCTCACCGCCCGCTCCGGGGCGCACGCCACCGCGCTGCTCGTCGCCGCCCTGGCCCCACTGGGCCGGCGTCTCGGACGGAAGGTGAGCATCACATGAGCGACCCGCAGCGGCCTCCGGCCACCGCGCCCCTCCGTCTCGGCTACGGCACCAACGGGCTCGCCGACCTCCGTCTGGACGACGCCCTCGGTCTCCTCGCCGACCTCGGCTACGACGGCGTCGGACTCACCCTCGACCACATGCACCTCGACCCGCTCGCCCCGGACCTCGCCGCCCGCACCCGCCGCGTCGCCCACCGGCTGGACTCCCTCGGCCTGGGCGTCACGGTGGAGACCGGCGCCCGCTACGTCCTCGATCCGCGCCGCAAACACGGACCCTCCCTCCTCGACGCCGACCCGGACGACCGGGGCCGCCGCACCTACCTGCTGCTGCGGGCGGTCCGGGTCGCCGCCGACCTCGGCGCCCACGCCGTCCACTGCTTCAGCGGGATCACCCCCGACGGCACCGCCACAGAGACGGCCTGGGACCGCCTGGCGGCGGCCCTCGCGCCCGTCGTCGACGCCGCGACGGCCGCCGGAGTCCCGCTCGCCGTCGAACCCGAACCCGGTCATCTCCTCGCCACCCTTGCCGACTTCCACCACCTCCGTCAGGCTCTCGGCGACCCCGAGGCCCTCGGCCTCACCCTCGACATCGGCCACTGCCAGTGCCTCGAACCGCTCCCTCCCGCCGACTGCGTACGCGCCGCCGGACCCTGGCTGCGGCACGTCCAGATCGAGGACATGCGCCGCGGCGTCCACGAACACCTTCCCTTCGGCGACGGGGAGATCGACTTCCCGCCGGTCCTCGCGGCCCTCGCCGCCACCGGCTACCAGGGCCTGACGGTCGTCGAACTGCCCCGCCACTCCCACGCCGGCCCCCACTTCGCGGCCCACTCCCTCGGCTTCCTGCGGAGGACGTCACCGGCTTCGGCGAATGCCGGACCGGCCACCTCCGCGAGGGCTGAACGGGTCGCCTCAGGGAATGCCGGACCGGCCGTCTCAGCGGTTGCCGGACCGGCCGCCTCAGCCGATGCCGGACCAGCCGCCTCAGCGGGTGGTTGGCCGGGTGCCTCAGCGAGGGCCGAACGGGTCGCCTCAGCGGATGCCGGCCCGGATGCCCCCGTGGGTGCCGACCCGGGTGTCTCCGCAGGTGTCTCCCTAACCGGGTCACCGCCCCCCGCCGGCACCACTCCCGTTGATCCTCCCGCCGCGACCGATCTCCCGGTGCGGGCCGCCCCACCTTCAGGCGTGCCCTCCGCCACCCCACAAGGGAGCCCCAGATGACACACCCGCGAGCCGCCGGGCCGCCCCGGCACCCGGACGTCACCGCCCGCGCCGCCGCCGACGTCGATGACACCACTCCCGCCACCGCCGCCGACGGCACCGCCCCCGCCGACGGCGCCCCCGTCACCACCGAGGACGCTCCCGCCGCCGACACCGGCGCCGCACCGAACGCCGCTGACTCCCGTACCGGCGCCCTGCGCGACGCCCACCACCGGCGTGACGATGCCGCCTCCCTCCCGCTCTCCGACTCCCTCGCCGACCTGCGCGCCACCCTCACCTCCCGGCTCGACGCCTCCGCCCGCACCTGGCTCGCCCGAGCCCTGGACGAGGCGTCCGCCCGCCCCGGCACCCACGGACCTATCTCCGCATGGGAGCTGCGCCTCGCCGAGGCGGGCCGCCGTTGCGGTCCCGCCCGCGCCGACGCCGCCCGCGTGCTGATCCTGCACGCGGCCCGCGCCGACACCGCCGACCTCACCCGGGTGTACGACCAGGGCACCGCCGACGAACGCCGAGCCGTCCTGCACGCCCTGCCCCACCTCGTGTCCGGCCCCGACGCCCTCCCGCTCGTGGAGGACGCCCTGCGCACCAACGACACCCGGCTGCTGGCCGCCGCCGTCGGCCCCTACGCGGCCCGGCACCTCGATCCCCACCAGTGGCGGCACGCGGTGCTGAAGTGCCTGTTCACCGGTGTGGCCGTCGACCACGTGGCGGAGCTGGACCGGCGGGCCCGCGGCGACGCCGAACTCGCCCGCATGCTCGCCGACTACGCCGCCGAACGCACCGCCGCCGACCGGCCCGTCCCCGGAGACCTGCACCGCGTCCTGGCCCTGACCGAGCCCGCGACCTCGTCGCCGCCCCCGTCGCCCGGCCCGGCAGACCCCCACGGCAAGGAGTCCTGATGCGCATCTTCGACCCCCACATCCACATGACCTCCCGCACCACCGACGACTACGAGGCCATGCACGCCGCCGGCGTCCGCGCCGTCGTCGAACCCGCCTTCTGGCTCGGCCAGCCCCGCACCTCCGTCGACTCCTTCCGTGACTACTTCGACTCCCTCCTCGGCTGGGAACCCTTCCGCGCCGCCCAGTACGGCATCGCGCACCACTGCACGATCGCCCTCAACCCCAAGGAGGCCAACGACCCCCGCTGCCTCCCCGTCCTCGACGAACTGCCCCGGTACCTCGTCAAGGACAGGGTCGTCGCCGTGGGCGAGATCGGCTACGACTCGATGACCCCCGCCGAGGACACCGCTCTCGCCGCACAGCTCCAGCTCGCCGCCGACCACGGCCTGCCCGCGCTGGTGCACACCCCGCACCGCGACAAGCTCACCGGCCTGCGCCGCACCCTCGACGCGGTCCGCGCCTCAGCGCTGCCCCTCGACCGTGTCCTGGTCGACCACCTCAACGAGACCACCGTCAAGGAGGCCAAGGACAGCGGCGCCTGGCTCGGCTTCTCCGTCTATCCCGACACCAAGATGGACGAGGCCCGCATGGTCGCCGTGCTGCGCGAGTACGGACCGGAACAGGTCCTGGTCAACTCCGCCGCCGACTGGGGCCGCAGCGACCCCCTCAAGACCCGCAAGGTCGCCGACCTGATGCTCGCCGAGGGCTTCGACGAGGACGACGTGGACCGCGTGCTGTGGCGCAACCCGGTCGCCTTCTACGGCCTGAGCGGACGCCTCGACCTCGACCTCGACGTCGGCCGGCCCGACGCCACCCACGAGGGCAACTCCATCCTGCGCGGCGGTGAGTGAGCGATGCGCTTCCGGCACCCCGACGGCTCCGTCGTCCACCTCGCCTACTGCACCAACGTGCACCCCGCCGAGACCCTCGACGGCGTCCTCGCCCAGCTCCGCGACCACTGCGAGCCCGTCCGCCGCCGCCTGGGCCGCGACCGCCTCGGCATCGGCCTGTGGCTGGCGCGCGACGCCGCCCACGCCCTCGTCACCGACCCGGCGGCGCTGCGCGGCCTGCGCGCCGAACTCGACCGGCGCGGCCTGGAGGTCGTCACCCTCAACGGCTTCCCCTACGAGGGCTTCGGCGCCGAAGAGGTCAAGTACCGCGTGTACAGACCGGACTGGGCCGACCCCGAGCGCCTGGAGCACACCACCTCCCTGGCCCGCGTCCTCGCCGGGCTGCTCCCCGACGACGTCACCGAGGGCAGCATCTCCACCCTCCCCCTGGCCTGGCGCACCGCCTACGACGACGCCCGCGCCGAGAAGTCCAGGGCCGCCCTGGTCACCCTCGCCGAACGCCTCGACGCCCTGGAGGAGCTGACCGGCCGCTCCATCCGCGTCGGCCTGGAACCCGAACCCGGGTGCGTCGTCGAGACCACCCACGACGCCATCGCCCCGCTCACCGCGATCGCCCACGACCGCATCGGCATCTGCGTCGACACCTGTCACCTCGCCACCTCCTTCGAAGAACCGGACACCGCCCTCGACGCCCTCGCCGCGGCCCGCGTCCCCGTGATCAAGTCGCAGCTCTCCGCCGCCCTGCACGCCGAACACCCCCGTTCGCCCGAGGTCCGCCAGGCCCTCGGAGCCTTCGCCGAACCCCGCTTCCTGCACCAGACCCGCACCACCACCGCCACCGGCGAGCTGCACGGCACCGACGACCTGGACCAGGCCCTGACCGGCACCGAGCTGCCCGACACGGCGCCGTGGCGCGCCCACTTCCACGTCCCGCTGCACGCGGCCCCCGCCGCGCCCCTCACCTCCACCCTCGACGTCCTCACGACCGTGCTGACCCGCCTCGTCGGCGGCCCGCATCCCCTCACCCGCCACCTGGAGGTGGAGACCTACACCTGGCAGGCCCTCCCGCCCGAGCTGCGGCCCCGGGTCCGCGCCCAGCTCACCGACGGCATCGCCGCCGAGCTGACCCTCGCCCGGGAACTCCTCACCGACCTCGGCCTGAAGGAACTGCCGTGACAGCCGCCGCCACCGGGACCGCGCCCGGCACGGACCCCACACCCCTCCTCGTCCTCGACGTCGTGGGCCTCACCCCCCGTCTGCTCGACCACATGCCGCACCTCAAGAGGCTCGCGCAGGCCGGCACCCGCGCGCCCCTCGGCACCGTCCTGCCCGCCGTCACCTGTGCCGCCCAGTCCACCTTCCTCACCGGCGCGCTCCCCGCCGAACACGGCATCGTCGGCAACGGCTGGTACTTCCGCGAACTCGGCGACGTCCTGCTGTGGCGCCAGCACAACGGCCTCGTCACCGGCGACCGCGTGTGGGACGCCGCCCGCCGCGCCCACCCCGGCTACACCGTCGCCAACATCTGCTGGTGGTACGCGATGGGCGCCGACACCGACTTCACCGTCACCCCCCGCCCCGTCTACTACGCCGACGGCCGCAAGGAACCCGACTGCTACACCCGGCCCCCGGACCTGCACGACGAACTCACCGAGAAACTGGGCACCTTCCCCCTCTTCCACTTCTGGGGACCCGGCGCCGACCTGGTCTCCAGCCAGTGGATCATCGACGCCACCCGGCACATCCTGCGCACCCGCCGGCCCGACCTGGCCCTGTGCTACCTCCCTCACCTCGACTACGACCTGCAGCGCTTCGGCCCCGACGACCCGCGCTCCCTCAAGGCGGCGGCCGACCTGGACGCGGCGGCGGCCCCGCTCCTCGACGACGCCCGCGCCGAGGGCCGCACCGTCGTCGTCCTGTCCGAGTACGGCATCACCCGGGTGGAGCGGTCCGTCGACATCAACCGCGCCCTGCGCCGCGCCGGCCTCCTGGAGGTGCACACGCAGGACGGCATGGAGTACCTCGACCCGATGGCCTCCCGCGCCTTCGCGGTCGCCGACCACCAGATCGCCCATGTCTACGTGCGCCGCCCCGAGGACCTCGCCGCCACCCGAGCGGTCCTGGAGGAACTGCCCGGGATCGACCGGCTCCTCGACGACGAGGGCAAGAAGGCCCACCACCTCGACCATCCGCGCGCCGGTGAACTCGTCGCCGTCGCGGAGCCGGACGCCTGGTTCACGTACTACTACTGGCTCGACGACGACCGCGCGCCCGACTTCGCGCAGCTCGTCGAGATCCACCGCAAACCCGGCTACGACCCGGTCGAGCTGTTCATGGACCCGCTCGACCCCTACGTCAAGGTCAAGGCGGCCACCGCCCTGGCCCGCAAGAAACTCGGCATGCGCTACCGCATGGCGGTCGTGCCGCTGGACGCCTCACCTATTCGCGGCAGCCACGGCCGCCTTCCCGCGAGCGACGACGACGGTCCGCTCCTCATCTGCTCCACCCCCCGCGCCTTCGGTGACCGCGTCGCGGCCACCGATGTCAAGCAACTCCTGCTCCGGCTGGCCGGACTCGACCGGTGAACGGCCGGGTACGGCCGTGAGTTCCAGCTACGGAAAGTGAAGCACGCACCACTGACAGTGGCCCGTCCCGCACCGTCGGAACGGGCCCCGACAGAAGGCAGGCACCCGTGACCCGCAGCCCCGACAGCCCACGCACCGATGCCACCGCCACCGCCCTCGCCGCCACCGACGGCCCCGGCGAGGCCCTGCGCCGCAGCCTCGGTGTCGGCCGCCGCCGCTTCCTGACCACCTGCACCGCCGTCGCCGGCGCCGCGATAGCGGCCCCGGTCGTCGGCGCCTCCCCGGCCCTGGCCGGGAGCGAGAACAGAACCCCCGGCCGCGACCAGGACCACGGTCACGGTCACGGACATGGCCACGGCGGCGAGGTCCTCGTCCCCGCCGGCAAGCGCGGCATCATCCTCTACACCGTCCGCGACGCCACCGCCCGCGACCCGCTCGCGAGCGACCTGCCGTCGGGCTTCCGCGAGGTGTTCAAGCAGCTCGCCCGGCACGGCTACCGCCAGGTCGAGTTCGCCGGCTACAACCAGCACGCCAACGCGCCCGGCGGCGCGAGCCTGGAGTCCGTCGAAGGCGCGAAGCTGCTGCGCCGCTGGCTGGACGAGTACGGGCTGCGCGCCCAGGGCAACCACGGCTTCATCCCGCCGTCCTGGCCGCTGACCACCGCCGACCTGGACACCTTCAAGAAGCACCTGGAGATCGCCAACATCCTCGGCATGGACCACATGGGCACCGGCGGTGACCCCACCGGCAGCGCCTACCGCGCCGACTGGGACGTCGCCGCCGACAAGTGGAACGCCATGGGGAGGATCGCCCGGCGCGAGGGCATCAAGCTCTACACCCACAACCACGACGCCGCGTACGGCTTCCTGCTCGACGGCGGCCCGCTGGACGACCAGGGCCGGCCCACCCGCTCCTCCGGCATCCGCAAGCTGGAGTACTTCCTGAAGGTGACCGACCCCGCGTACGTCTGGCTGGAGATGGACATCTTCTGGGCGCACGTGGCCCAGTACAAGTTCCACACGTACACCGCCCACGACGGCTCCACCCGCAAGCGGGTCTTCGACCCGGCCGGTGTCGTCGAACGCCACAACAGGCGCTTCCCGCTGTTCCACGCCAAGGACGGCGTCGTCAGCACGACCAACGGCATGGGCTACGACATGGTGCCCTTCGGCACCGGTGTCATCGACTACACGACGTTCTTCTCCCGGGTCGGCGAGCGGGACTACCGCAACCCGATGATCGAGGACGACAACTCGCCGAGCGCCACCGACCCCGCGCAGTCGCTGCGCGAGGCGAAGATCAGTTACGACAACCTCGCCGCCCTGCGCAAGCGCCGCCGCTGACCCCGCGGACCCGGAAACCGGGCGGCCCCTCCCGTACAGCTCGGGAGGGGCCGCCCGGTTCCGTGCGGGCACTGTACGGGTCAGGACATCTCCTCACCGAGAGGCTGCGGGTTGGGGCGGACACCACGCGGCCTCGGCCTGCCGGGCGGCGTCAGGAACAGCGCGATGAAACCGGCGAAGAACGAGATGCACCCCGCGAGGATGAAGGCACCGGAGTGCCCCCAGGCGCCGACCACCACGGAGCCCATGCCGGCGCCGAGACCGGAGACCAGCTTGGAGCTGTAGACCATGCCGTAGTTGGTCGCGTTGTTGTTCTCACCGAAGTAGTCCGCGGTGAGCGCCGCGAACATGGGGAAGATGGCGCCTCCGCCGAAGCCGGAGACCGCCGAGAAGATCAGGAACATCGGCAGGATCTTGGCCTCGGCCGACCAGATGATGCCGAACTGGGCGAGCCCCAGGATGACGCAGACGGCGAGCAGGCACTGCTTGCGGCCGTAGCGGTCGGAGAGCCAGCCGATGACTCCGCGCCCGGTGCCGTTGACGATCGCCTTGAGGGACATCGCGGTGGCCACGATGCCGCCCGCGAAACCCGCCTCCTCACCGATGTCGACCTGGAAGGCGATACCGAAGATGTTCACGCCCGACGTACAGGCGAGGCAGAACCACATCAGCGCCACCCGGCCGGTGCGCCAGGCCTCCAGCGGGGTGTACTGCTTGACCGCCGGCGGGTTCTTCTCCAGGGAACGACGCGCGCGCGGGTCCTCCGGCGGGTGCAGCGGGTCGATGCTCGCGGGCCACCAGTTCTTCGGCGGGTCCTTGAAGAACGAACCCGCCACCGCGACCATCGTGGCCAGCAGGACACCCACACCGACCAGCACCCAGCGGAAGTTGGTCAGGTCCATGTAGCCGGTGAACAGGAAGACGAACGGCACCGAGCCGTAGGCGAAGCCGCCGTTGACGAAGCCCGTCTTGCCGCCCCGGCGCTCCGGGTACCACTTGCCCACCATGTTGACGCAGGTGGCGTACACCATGCCCGCGCCCATGCCGCTGAACATGCTGAAGCCGATGTAGGCGAAGACGACGTGCGGCGCGAAGGCCAGCGACAGGTACCCAAGGAGTGTCCCGGCCGCGCCGAGCATCATCGCCCAGCGGGCGGGCAGCCTGCCGCTCTCCCGCAGCCTTCCCGCCGGGAAGGCCACCGCGGCCTGGAAGAACACCCAGACGGTCATCATCCAGAAGATGTGGCCGCTGTTCCAGTGGTGCGCGGTATGGAGGGTGTCCTCCGCGGAGGCGAACGCGTACTCGGCGGAGGAGATCCCCATCATGCCCACCCAGGGCAGGATCACCATCCATTTGCGCTTGCGCCCCATGATGTCGATATCGGTCTCACCAACCCGGTAGACCCGGCCGTTGGCGTCCGTCACCTCCCGGTACGGGACGGAGGTGGGTAGGTCGGTTGTGGTCATGACGGTCGCACCCCTTGCGTCGAAAGATCTGGCCAGCGCCCCCTGCCCAAATGGCTTCCGTGTGCGCACGGGACCTGGGTCCGGCCGACGCGCACCGCCGGCCGGACCCGCCTGAGGTCACCTCATCGACCGCCCCCCAACAGTCCCGCCGCCCTGGCCCAGCGGTACTTCGCACCGAGCACGGCCACCGGTTTCTCGGTCGTGTACGGGTACGCCACGACCCCCCGCTCGAAGAGGTACTGGGACGCCTCCTCCACCTCCACGTCACCCGCGAGCGAGGCCACCACGGGTTTCTCGACGCCCCGTTCGCGGAATTCGGCCACCACGCGCGCGGTGAGTTCCGCGAACACCATGGGAGGCGTGACGATGGTGTGCCAGTAGCCGAGGACCAGCGCGTGGACGCGCGGGTCCTCCAGGCCGAGGCGGATCGTCGCCTCGTACGTCGACGGCGGCTCGCCCCCGGTGATGTCCACCGGGTTGCCCGCGGCGCCGAAGGGCGGGATGTGGCGCCGGAAGGCCGCGTCCAGGTCCGGCGGGATCTCCATCAGCGACAGCCCGTTGTCGGTGACCGCGTCCGACAGCAGTACCCCGCTGCCCCCGGCGCCGGTGATGATGACGACGTTGTCGCCCTTCGGGGCGGGCAGCACCGGCAACGCGCGCGCGTACTCCAGCATGTCGTTCAGACCGGGCGCCCGGATCACCCCCGCCTGCCGCAGGATGTCGTCGTAGACCGCGTCGTTCCCGGCGAGCGCCCCGGTGTGCGAGCCGGCGGCCCTCGCGCCCGCCGCGGTACGGCCCGCCTTCAGCACCACGACCGGTTTCCTCGCGACCGTCGCCCGCGCGGCGTCCACGAAGGCTCGGCCGTCCTTGAGGTCCTCCAGGTGCATGGCGATGCACTCGGTGTGCGGGTCCTCGCCGAACCAGGTGAGCAGGTCGTCCTCGTCCAGGTCCGCCTTGTTGCCGAGCCCGACGATCGCCGACACACCGGTCTTCGTGGCCCGCGCGAAGCCCAGGACGGCCATGCCGATGCCGCCCGACTGGGAGGTCAGCGCGACACCGCCCTTGACGTCGTAGGGCGTGCAGAACGTGGCGCACAGGTCCTGCCACGTCGAGTAGTAGCCGTAGATGTTCGGACCCAGCAGCCGCACGCCGTACCGTTCGGCGACGGCCACGATCTCGTCCTGGAGGGCGTGCTCGCCGGTCTCCGCGAACCCGGAGGGAATCAGCACGGCGTTCGGCACACCCTTGCGCCCCACCTCCTCCAGAGCCGCGGCCACGAACCGCGCGGGTATCGCGAAGACCGCCACGTCCACCTCACCGGGCACGTCCGTGACACTCCGATACGCCTTGCGGCCCAGGATGTCATCGGCCCTGGGGTTCACCGGGTGGATGTCCCCGGCGAATCCGCCGTCGACGAGGTTGCGCATCACCGAGTTGCCGATCTTGCCGGCCTCGTTGGAGGCGCCGATCACGGCGACGGAGCGCGGCTGCATCAGCCGGCGCATCGACGTGAGGATCTCCTCGCGCGAGTAGCGGCGGCGGGGTTTGCCGGGCGCATCGCAGAGAAGCACACGGATGTCGGCGGCGACGGCCCCCTCCGCCGTCGCGATCACCGGATTGAGGTCGACCTCCGCGATCTCGGGGAAGTCCGCGACGAGTTCGGAGACGCGGCGGATCTGCTCCGCCACCGCCCACCGGTCCACGCCCTCCTGCCCGCGCACCCCGCGCAGCACCTCCGCCGCCCGGATCGAGTCCAGCATGGACAGCGCCTCGTCGGCGTCGACCGGCGCCAGCCGGAACGTGACGTCCTTCAGGACCTCGACGAGCACACCGCCGAGTCCGAACGCCACCACCTTCCCGAACGTCGGGTCGGTCACGGCGCCGACGATGACCTCCTGCCCGCGCGGCAGCAGCTCCTGCACCTGCACGCCATGGACGCGCGCCGTCGCGTCGTACGCGCGCGCGTTGGCGACGATCCGGTGGAACGCGGCGCGGACGTCGGCGGCCCCCTCGACACCGACGACCACACCCCCCGCGTCGGTCTTGTGCAGGATGTCCGGCGACACGATCTTCATCACGACGGGTCCGCCGAAGCGCGCGGCGCACGCCACCGCCTCCTCGACGTCGGCCGCCAGCTCCTCGCCGGGTACGGCGATCCCGTACGCGTCGGCGACCACCTTGCCCTCGGGCGCGGTGAGCGACGTCCGGCCCTCGGCGCGCACGGCGTCCAGCAGCGCGCGGACCCGTACCGTCCGGTCCTCGGCCATCACCTCAGATCACCCCGCTCGACTTCAGCAGGCGCAGTTCCTCGTCACCGAGGCCCAGCTCGCCGACGTAGACCTCCGCGTTGTGCTCGCCGAGCAGCGGTGAGCTGCTGACCTCGACGGGGGAGTCGGAGAGTTTGAGCGGGCTGCCGACGGTGACGAACTCGCCGCGCTCGGGGTGCGGCACGCGCACGACCATCTCGTTGTCGGCCAGCGACCGGTCCTCGATGATCTCCTTGGTGGACAGGATCGGCCCGCACGGGATGTTGCGCGCGTTGAGCCGCTCCAGCACCTCCCACTTGGGCAGCGTGGACGACCACTCCTCGATCAGCTGGAACATCTTGTTCAGCCGCGGCAGGCGCGCCCGCGGCGTCGCCCACTCGGGGTCGTCGGCCAGCTCCGGCCGGCCGATCAGCTCGGTGAGCGGCTGCCAGCCGACCGGCTGCACGATGACGTACACGTAGTCGTTGGGGCCGCCCGGCGCGCACTTGACCGCCCAGCCCGGCTGGCCGCCGCCGGACGCGTTCCCGGACCTGGGAACCTCGTCGCCGAAGTCCTCGTTGGGATATTCGGCGAGTGGACCATGGGCCAGGCGCTGCTGGTCGCGCAGCTTCACCCGGCAGAGGTTGAGCACGGCGTGCTGCATGGCCACGTTCACCCGCTGACCGCGCCCGGTGCGCTCCCGCTGGTACAGCGCCGCGAGGATGCCCGCCACGGCGTGCACGCCCGTGCCCGAGTCCCCGATCTGGGCCCCCGTCGCCAGCGGCGGCCCGTCCTCGAAACCGGTGGTGGACATCGATCCGCCCATGGCCTGCGCGACGACCTCGTACGCCTTGAACGCGATGTACGGGCCCTCGCCGAACCCCTTGATGGAGGCGTAGACGATACGCGGGTTGATCTCCTTGATCCGGTCCCAGGTGAACCCCATGCGGTCCACCGCGCCCGGCCCGAAGTTCTCGACCATGACGTCCGAGCGCCGGATCAGCTCGGTGAGGAGTTCCTTGCCGCGCTCGGTCTTGGTGTTGAGGGTGATGCTCCGCTTGTTGCAGTTGAGCATCGTGAAGTAGAGGGAGTCGACGTCCGGCAGATCCCGCAGCTGTGTGCGGGTGATGTCACCGGTGGGCGCCTCCAGTTTGACCACATCCGCGCCGAGCCAGGCGAGCAGCTGGGTCGCGGAGGGACCGGACTGGACGTGCGTCATGTCCAGGACGCGGATGCCCTCAAGAGCCCTGTCGGTCATGGGGGTTCACCTCACTTGTACATGGTCTGGTTCATGGTTCCGGGGGCGTACGCGTCCGGGTCGACCCATACGTTGATCAGCGACGGCTTGCCGGACTCGCGGGCCCGCAGCAGCGCGGGGCCGATGTCGGCGGGGTCGCGGACCTCCTCGCCGTGTCCGCCGAGCATCCGGGCGAACTCGTCGTAGGGGACGTCGCCGAGGGTGTTGCCGACCCGCTCGCGCGCCTTGCCGTACTTGGCGGCCTGGCCGTAGCGGATCTGGTTCATGGAGGAGTTGTTGCCGACGACGCCGACGAAGGGGAGGTCGTAGCGGACGAGGGTCTCGAAGTCCCAGCCGGTGAGGGAGAAGGCGCCGTCCCCGAAGAGGGCGACCACCTCCTTGTCCGGACGTGCCTGCTTGGCGGCGAGCACGAAGGGGACACCGACGCCGAGGGTGCCGAGCGGTCCCGGGTCCATCCAGTGCCCGGGTGACTTGGGCTGCACGACCTGCCCGGAGAAGGTGACGATGTCACCGCCGTCGCCGATGTAGACCGAGTCCTCGGTGAGGAAGTCGTTGATCTCGCTGACCAGCCGGTAGGGGTGGATGGGGCAGGCGTCCGACCGGAGCTGCGGCAGCCGCTTGTCCAGCGCGGCGCGCTCGGCGGCGCGCAGCTCGTCCAGCCACTCCTTGCGCTTCGCCGCGCCCCCGTTGAGCCGCCCCGAGGCCGCCTCGGTCACCGCCCGCAGCACCAGTCCGGCGTCGCCGACGATCCCGAGGTCGATGTCGCGGTTCTTGCCGACGGTGCGGTAGTCGAGGTCGATCTGGACGACGGTGGCGTCGGGGGAGAGGCGTTTGCCGTACCCCATGCGGAAGTCGAAGGGCGTGCCGACGATCACGATGACGTCCGCGCCGGAGAACGCGTACCGGCGGGAGAGCTGGAAGTGGTGCGGGTCGCCGGGCGGGAGGGTGCCGCGGCCGGCGCCGTTCATGTACGCCGGGATGTTCAGGGTGCGGACCAGTTCGACGGCCGCCTCGGTGGAGCGGGTCGTCCACACCTGGCTGCCGAGCAGGATCGCCGGTTTCTCGGCGTGCACCAGGAGGTCGGCGAGCCGCTCGACGGCCTCCGGGTCGCCGGCGGTCCGGGTCGAGGCGCGGTAGGCGCCCGCCTCGGGCACCCGGGCCTTACCGACCGGCACCTTGGCGTCCAGCACGTCGCGCGGGATCTCCAGGAAGGAGGGGCCGGGTGCGCCGTGGTAGCACTCGCGGAACGCCATCGACACCATGTCCGCCGCCCGCGCGGTGTCCGTCACGGTCGCCGCGAACTTGGTGATCGGCGCCATCATGTCGACGTGCGGCAGGTCCTGGAGCGACCCCATCCTGTGCTGTGTCAGGGCGCCCTGGCCGCCGATGAGCACCATCGGTGACTCCGCGCGGAAGGCGTTGGCGACCCCGGTGACGGCGTCGGTGGTGCCGGGACCGGCGGTGACGACCGCGCAGCCGGGTTTGCCGGTGACGCGGGCGTAGCCGTCGGCGGCGTGCGCGGCGACCTGTTCGTGGCGGACGTCGACGACC
Organism: Streptomyces sp. CRN 30; assembly: GCF_034105845.1. Lineage (NCBI taxonomy): Bacteria > Bacillati > Actinomycetota > Actinomycetes > Kitasatosporales > Streptomycetaceae > Streptomyces > Streptomyces sp. CRN 30. The sequence goes on from NZ_JAVRHI010000515.1 coordinate 13,922, forward strand.
TCGATGCCCTCGTCCACGCAGCCGTCGTAGATGTCGATGATGTGGCCGCCGCAGAGGGTGTAGATGCGGTCGACCCCCTCGGCCTTGAGTGCCTTGGCCACGAGGTGGCCGCCGGATATGACGTCCTCGGACTGGGTGCCGTCGGGCATGGCGAAGTCTGTCCCTTCCAGGAGGGGTTGGGGCGTTCTCGCGGTAGATTGCATACAGTCGACGAATACTGTATGAAGCTTGTTATCCCGCATCCGGTGAGTGGTGTCCAGGGGGCGTGCGGCACTTTCGACCGCGGCGGACGCACCGCGGCGGACACGCAGCAGCGGACACACCGCGGCGGGCGCCATCGCAGACAGGAGCCGAGATGGACCTGTACGAGCACCAGGCAAGGGAACTCTTCGCGGCCCACGGCATCGTGGTGCCGCGCGCCGAGATCACCGACTCTCCCGAACGAGCCCGCGTCATCGCGCGCCGCCTCGGTGGCCGTGCCGTCGTCAAGGCCCAGGTCAAGACCGGCGGCCGCGGCAAGGCGGGCGGAGTGGCGCTCGCCGCCGACCCCGCCGGGGCCGAGGCCGAGGCCCGCCGCATCCTCGGCATGGACATCAAGGGCCACACCGTCGGCACGGTCATGCTCGCCCAACCCGTCGACATCGAGAGCGAGTTCTACGTCTCCTACGTACTCGACCGCGCCACGGGAGGTTTCCTCGCGGTCGCCTCCGCCGAGGGCGGCACGGAGATCGAGGAGGTCGCGGCCCTGCGCCCCGACGCCGTCGCCCGCGTCCCCGTCGACCCGGCCGAGGGCATGACCACCGCGAGCGCGGCCCGTCTCGCCCAGGCCGCCGGACTCCCCCCGACCACCGTCGACGTCCTCGTACGCCTCTGGGAGGTCCTGGTCCGCGAGGACGCCCTGCTCGTCGAGGTCAACCCGCTGGTGCGCACCGCGCGGGGAGACATCGTCGCGCTCGACGGCAAGGTCACCCTCGACGACAACGCCCTGTTCCGGCAGACCCGCTGGGGAGGCGAACGGCCCGCGCCGGAGGACCCGCTGGAGGCCGCCGCCGCCCGCAAGGGCCTGCACTACGTGAAGCTGGACGGCGAGGTCGGTGTCATCGGCAACGGTGCCGGACTGGTCATGTCCACCCTCGACGTGGTCGCCGGCCGCGGCGCCCGCCCCGCCGACTTCCTCGACATCGGCGGCGGCGCCTCCGCACAGGTCATGGCCGACGGCCTGGCCGTCGTCCTCGCCGACCCGGCCGTCACGTGCGTCCTCGTCAACGTCTTCGGCGGCATCACCGCCTGCGACGCGGTCGCCGACGGCATCGTGCGCGCCCTCGACGCGGTCCGCCCGACCAAACCGCTGGTCGTCCGGCTGGACGGCAACAACGCCGCGCGGGGCCGCGCCGTCCTCGACGCGCGCGCCCACCCGCTCGTCCACCAAGCCACCACGATGGACGGCGCCGCGGCCCAGGCCGCCCGCCTCGCCACCGCAGCCTGAGGGGACCGCACACCATGGCCATCTTCCTCACCGACACCAGCAAGGTCCTCGTCCAGGGCATGACCGGCGCCGAGGGCATGAGGCACACCCGGCGCATGCTCGCCGCCGGCACCGACGTCGTCGGCGGCGTCAACCCGCGCAAGGCCGGCCGCACCGTCGGCTTCGACACCCGCTCCGTCCCCGTCTTCGGCTCGGTGCGCGAGGGTGTCGAGGCCACCGGCGCGGACGTCACCGTCGTCTTCGTACCGCCCGCCTTCGCCCGCGCCGCCGTCACCGAGGCCGTCGACGCGGGCGTCGGCCTCGTTGTCGTCATCACCGAGGGCATCCCCGTCCACGACTCCGTCGCCTTCACCGCGCACGCCCGGCGCGCGGGCACCCGCGTCGTCGGCCCCAACTGCCCCGGCATCGTCAGCCCCGGACGCTCCAACGCCGGCATCATCCCCGCCGACATCACCGCACCCGGCCGCATCGGCCTGGTCTCCAAGTCCGGCACCCTCACCTACCAACTCATGTACGAGCTGCGCGCCACCGGCTTCTCCACCTGCGTCGGCATCGGCGGCGACCCGGTCGTCGGCACCAGCCACATCGACTGCCTCGCCGCGTTCCAGGACGACCCCGACACCGACCTCGTCGTCCTGATCGGCGAGATCGGCGGCGACGCGGAGGAGTGCGCGGCGGCCTACGTCCGCGACCACGTCACCAAGCCCGTCGTCGGCTACATCGCCGGTTTCACCGCACCCGAGGGCCGCACCATGGGCCACGCGGGCGCGATCGTCTCCGGCTCGTCCGGTACGGCGCGGGCGAAGCGGGCTGCGCTGGAGGCGGCCGGCGTCCGGGTCGGCGCGACCCCCACCGAAACGGCCCGCCAGGTACTGGACGCCCTCGGCAGCCTCGTCTGAAGCCTCGTCCGAAGCGGAGCACCCATGACCAGCACCCCTGCGACCACCCCAGCGACCACCTCTGTGACCACCCCCGCGACCACCCCCGGCCCCGCCCCGGTCCTCACCCTCAAATCCGGCACCGCCTGGAGCGACGCCTGGCGGCGCTGTCTCGCCGCCGCGCCCGAGGCGTTCCGGGACGACCGCGTCCTCAACCTCTGGGACGCCCGCTGGCAGGCCGACGGCCGCGCGCTGCCCGCCGTCAGCCCCGTCGACGGCGGCCCCGTCGCCGGTCCGCCACGGCTCGACGGCGACACCGCCCACCGGGCCGTACGCGCCGCCCTCGACCAGCACCGCGCCTGGCGGCACGTCCCCCTGCCCGAACGCCGGGCCCGCGTCGCCGCCACCCTCGACGCCCTCGCCGCCCACCGCGAACTGCTCGCCCTGCTCCTGGTCTGGGAGATCGGCAAGCCCTGGCGGCTCGCGAGGGCGGACGTCGACCGGGCGATCGACGGCGTGCGCTGGTACGTCGACGGCATCGACACGATGCTCACCGGCCGCACCCCGCTGGACGGCCCCGTCTCCAACATCGCCAGCTGGAACTACCCGATGAGCGTGCTCGTCCACGCGGTACTGGTCCAGGCCCTCGCGGGCAACGCGGTCGTCGCCAAGACCCCGACCGACGGCGGTGTCGCCTGCCTCACCCTCGCCTGCGCGCTCGCCGCCCGCGAAGGCGTCCCCGTCACTCTGGTCAGCGGTAGCGGCGGCGAGCTGTCCCCGGCGCTGGTGCGGGCGCCGGAGATCGGCTGCGTCTCCTTCGTCGGCGGCCGCGACACCGGCGCCGCCGTCGCCACGGCCGTCGCCGACCTCGGCAAACGGCACATCCTCGAACAGGAGGGACTCAACACCTGGGGCATCTGGCACCACTCCGACTGGGCGGCGCTCACGGCCGTCGTTCCCAAGCTGTTCGACTACGGCAAGCAGCGCTGCACGGCGTACCCGCGCTTCGTCGTCCAGCGTGAGCTGTTCGACGACTTCCTCGCCGCCTACCTCCCGGCCGTGCGCACCCTGCGCGTCGGCCACCCGCTCGCTGTCGAGAACCCGGCCGACCCCGCGCCGCGCCTGGACCTCGGCCCGGTGATCAGCGCAGCCAAGGCCAAGGAGCTGCACGACCAGGTCACCGAGGCCGTCGACCGAGGCGCCGTCCCGCTGCACCGCGGCCGGCCCTCCGACGCCCGCTTCCTGCCCGGCCAGGACAGCTCGGCCTACGTCCACCCCGTCACGCTGCTGAACCCGCCGCCGTCCTCCCCGCTGCACCACGCGGAACCCTTCGGCCCCGTCGACACCATCGTCCTGGTCGACACCGAGGCGGAGCTGCTGGCCGCGATGAACGCCTCCAACGGTGCCCTGGTCGCCACGGTCTCCACCGACGACCGGGCGACGTTCGACCGGCTGGCGCCGCAGATCCGCGCCTTCAAGGTCGGCCACGGCGTGCCCCGCTCCCGGGGCGACCGCGACGAGCTCTTCGGCGGCCTCGGCGGCTCCTGGAGCGGCGCCTTCGTCGGCGGCGAGCTGCTGGTGCGGGCCGTGACCCAGGGTCCGGCGGGGGAGCGGCCACCGGGGAACTTCCCCGCCTACCGCCTCCTGCCGTAGCCGCCAGGGGGGACGTAAACCCAGGTGAAGGGCACCGCGAAACCTTGGTATGGTTGTCCATGTCGCCGCGGGGAACACCCCCGACGGACGGCAGACACCTAGTCCGGGTGGCGGAATGGCAGACGCGCTAGCTTGAGGTGCTAGTGCCCTTTATCGGGCGTGGGGGTTCAAGTCCCCCCTCGGACACATCATGAAGGCCCCGACCGCAAGGTCGGGGCCTTCTTCGTGTTCCGGTATCCCGCGGGCGTCGATGAATGCCGGAGAATTCGACCGGATGTTCCGGTCGCCGTCGGCTGTTTATCTGGCTCGGTTACGTGCGCCGGTCCCCCTCCCCCGTCGAACCACTTTAGGGAAGTCACCCCCCGCCGCACAACACAGGTCATCCGTGCTGTGGGCGCATGAACATCTCACCTTTCTCTCTTTTCGTGAAGCTGCGATCAAGCCGCGATCAAGCCGGGATCAAGTCGCGATAAATCCGCGACAGGAAACGCGTTAAAGGGGAATCAAATAGTGCCTGCGCGCGACCGGAAGACTTCGGAAATCCGCAAGGACTTCATCTCCGACTACGACGGGCTCGCCGACCAGTGGTGGGACCCCCGCGGGGCGCTCGCCCCGCTCGGCTGGATCGCCCGCGCCCGCGCCGACTTCGTGCCGGCCGCCCGGCGGGACGGCGCCGTCCTCCTCGACATCGCCTGCGGCGGCGGCCTCTTCGGCCCGCACGCGGTGGCCAAGGGCTACCGCGCGGTCGGCGTCGACCTCTCCGAGCTGTCGCTCCGCGAGGCGCTGAGACACGGCTTCGACGAGGTGGTCCGGGCGGACGTCACCGAGCTGCCGTTCGACGACGCGTCCTTCGACGTCGTCACCGCCGGACAGTGCCTGGAACACGTACCCGACCCCTACGCGGTGGTGGCGGAGGCGTGCCGGGTCCTGCGCCCCGGCGGCACACTCGTCGTCGACACCATCGCCGACACCAGGGTGGCCCGGTTCGCCTCCATCACCCTCGCCGAGAACGTCCCGGTGCCCGGCCACCCGCCCCGGGGCACCCACGACCACCGGCTCTTCGTCAACCGCGAACGGCTCACCCGTACCGCCCGGACCCACGGGGTGGAACTGCGGCTGCTCGGCCTGCGCCCCCGGATGCGGGAGATGGCCCGCTACGCGCTCGGGCGCCTGGACGAGGTCCGCATGGTGCGCACCGGCTCCACCGCCGTCCTCTTCCTCGGGACGGGGACGAAGAAGTGAGCCTCCAGCGACCCCAGCGACCCCAGCGACCCCAGCGGTCCCGGCGACGCGGCGCCCTGCACGACTGGGTGATCGGCGCCCGGCTCAAGACCCTCCCCGTCAGCTACGCACCGCTGGCCGTGGCCCTCGCCGTCGCCCACGCCGACGGCCCCCTCGACCCGGCGCGGGCCGTACTGTCCGTGGTGCTCGTCCTCGGCTTCGTCCTCGGCACCAACTTCTTCAACGACTACAGCGACGGCATCCGCGGCACCGACGACCACCGCGAGGGACCCACCCGGGTCGTCGCCTCCGGCCGGGCCACGCCCCGGCAGGTCTTCCGCCACGGCGCGGTCCTCTACGGCATCGGCGCCCTCGCCGGGATCGCGCTGGCCGTCCTGGTCTCCTGGTGGATGCTGGCGGTGACCGTGCTCATCGCGCTCGGCGGCTGGTTCTACACCGGCGGCTCCCGCCCGTACGGCTACCGCGGCCTCGGCGAGATCAGCATCTTCCTCTACCACGGCGTGGTCTTCGTCTGCGCCCCCGTCTACGTACAGACCGGCCACGTCTCCGCGACGGCGCTGCTCGCCTCCGTGCCCGTGGGACTGCTCGCCTGCGCGCTGCTCACCACCAACAACCTGCGCGACATCCCCACCGACGCCGCCGCCGGGAAGATCACCCTGGCGGTCCGGATGGGCGCGCCCCGCACCCGCCTGTTCTACCTGGGCTGCGTCGCCGGGGCGTTCGTGACCGCGCTGCTCCCGGCCGGCAGCCACCCCTGGACGCTCCTCGTTCTCGGCGCCCTGCCGTTCGCGGTCCCCCCGGCGCGCCGGGTGCTGGGCGGAGCCGCCGGGCGCGCGCTGATCCCGGCGCTGGAACAGACGTGTCTGCTGCTGCTCGTCTTCGGCACCCTCCAGGCGATCGGAGTGGCCCTGTGACCCCCGGGACCGGGCGGCCGGCCCCCGACCACGAGGTACTGGTGATCGGCGCGGGGTTCTCCGGCATCGGCACCGCCATCGGCCTCCGCCGCGCCGGCATCGACGACTTCGCCGTCCTGGAACAGCGGGACGACCTCGGCGGCAGCTGGCACGCCAACAGGTACCCCGGCATAGCCGTGGACATCTCGGCGTTCTCCTACTCCTTCGCCTCCGACCCCTTCCCGTCCTGGTCACGGCTGTTCCCGCCGGGGCAGGAGCTGAAGGCGTACGCCGACCACTGCGTCGACAAGTACGGCCTGCGCCCCCACCTCCGCTTCGACGCCGAGGTCGTCCGGGCCGCGTACGACGAAGAGGACCACCTGTGGCGGGTGTCGCTGCGCGACGGCACCTCCCTGTCGGCGCGCTTCGTGATCTGCGCCAGCGGCTGGCTCACCCGGCCGAAGAGACCCGCCATCCCCGGCCTCGACCGCTTCCGCGGCGAGGTCGTGCACACCGCCGAGTGGGACCCGGAGCTGAAACTGGACGGGCGGCGCGTCGCGGTGATCGGCACCGGCGCCTCCGGCGTGCAGGTGGTGCCGGAGATCGCACCCCGCGTGGAGCGGCTCCACGTCTTCCAGCGCACCCCCATATGGCTCCTGCCGAAGCCCGACGTCGCGGTCCCGGGGGCCGTCCGCCGGCTGTTCGCGGCGGCCCCGTGGACCCAGCGCACGGTCCGGCTGCTCACGGACGCGGTCACGGAGCTGAGCTTCGTCCTCGCCATGGTCCACTACCGCCGCTTCCCGTACCTGGTGAAGGCCGGCGAGGCCGCCTCCCGGTTCTACCTGCGCCGCCAGGTCCGGGGCGACCGCGAGCTGATGCGCAAGCTCACACCCGAGTACCGCGTGGGCTGCAAGCGCCCCTCCCTCGCCAAGGGGTACTGGCGCGCCTTCACCCGGGACAACGTCGACCTCGTCACCGAACCCATCGAGGAGATCACCGAGAAGGGCATCCGCACGGCCGACGGCGAGGAGCACACCTTCGACGTGCTGATCCTGGCCACCGGCTTCCACGTCCTGGACAACCTCCCCCCGTTCCCCACCCACGGCAGAGGCGGCCGGGACCTCAGGGAGTTCTGGGCGACCGAGCGGTTCCAGACGTACGAGGGAACGTCGATCAAGGGCTACCCCAACCTGTGGTTCATCGTCGGGCCGTACTCCTTCACCGGCGGCTCCTGGTTCGGGATGATCGACTACCAGGTCACCCACGCCCTCCGCGTGATCGGGGAGGCCCGCAGACGCCGGGCCACGGAGGCGGCCGTCCGCGCCGAGAAGCACGACGCGTCGTTCCGCAGGACCCTGCGTCGGCAGCGGAACACCGTCTTCCTCGACCCGAGCTGCAGGAACTCCAACACCTACTACCTCGACGAGCACGGGGACGCGCCGGCCGTCCGCCCCGCCTCCACCTACGAGGCGGCCCGCCGCGCCCGCCGCTTCGACCTGGACGACTACCGGTACGAACGATGACCCCGCGGCCCGGCACGGCCGCTCCGCAACCACCACCAGGGGGACCGATGCGACTGCGCGACACCCGCGGAAGAGACCGCTCGTTGTGCGTCCTGTACGGCACGTGCGCCATCATCGGCTTCATCGCCATGGGGGCGATGGCCGTCGCCTTCGTCGTGGGCCACGCCGACGCCGGACCCACCGGCGTCGTCACCGAGTTCATCGACGACGCCACCTCGAACCTGGCATCCCGCTTCGTCTACGCCGACCTGGTCCTGACCTGGGCGGCGCTGGGGGCCTACATGATCGTCGAAGGGCGGCGGTTCGGCATCCGGCACGTCTGGGCGTACATCGTCGGAGCACCCGCCCTCGCGCTGATCGCCAGCTACGGACTGTTCATGGTGGTCCGTCAGCTGAAGATCGCGGACCGGGCCGGGACACCGGCGGACAGCCGGGCGGGGACATGGCCCACGCGCTGATAGCCGGCGGCGGCATCGGCGGCCTCGCCACCGCGCTGTCGCTGGCCCGGCACGGACACCGGGTCACCGTCCTCGAACGCCGGGACACCTTCGCGGAGATCGGCGCCGGGATACAGCTCGGACCCAACGCCTTCCACGCCCTCGACCTCCTCGGCGTCAGCCGGAGCGTGCGCGAGCGCGCGGTGTACATCGACGAACTCCGGCTCATGAACGGCGTGACCGGCGACACGATCGTCACCATGCCGCTCACCGGCCGCTACCGCGAGCGGTTCAAGAACCCCTACGCCGTCGTGCAGCGCGTCGACCTCTACCGGCCGCTGCTCGCGGCGTGCCGGGCGGCCGACGCCGTCGCACTCGTCCCCGGCACCGCCGTCCGCACCTACGCCCAGACCGGCACGGGGGTCACGGTGACGACCGCGGACGGCCGGACGTTCACCGCGGACCTGCTCGTCGGGGCCGACGGAATGCACTCGGCCGTCCGCGCCCGGCTCGTCGGCGACGGCGCCCCCAGGATCTCCGGACACACCATCTACCGGTCGGTCATCCCGATCGAGAAGGTGCCGGACGCGCTGCGGTGGAACGCCGTGACCCTGTGGGCGGGACCGAAGTGGCACTTCGTCCACTACATCATCGGCGACGGCCGGTTCCTCAACCTCGCGGCGACGCTCGACGACGGCGCCCGCGTCCCGGTCGCCGGCCGCCCCGCCCCCCGGGAACTGGTGCTGGACCGCTTCCGCCGGCTCGGGCACACCGCCCGGCACCTCCTCGAACTGGGCGAGGACTGGCACGAGTGGGTGCTGTGCGACCGGGACCCCGTGGACGTCTGGTCCGACGGCCGGGTGACGCTGGTCGGGGACGCCGCGCACGCCATGCTCCAGTACGCCGCCCAGGGGGCGTGCCAGGCGCTGGAGGACGCGGTGGCGCTCGGGGCCGTACTCGCCGGAGCCACCGACGACGTACCGCGGCGCCTGGAGCGGTACAACGCCGAGCGGCGGGGCCGGACCGCGCGGGTCCAGCTCCTCGCGCGGGCGATGGGCGAGCGGCTCTACCACCCCGCCGGCCCGGCGGCGCGGGAGCGCGACGCGATGCTGGGGGCGCTGCGCGAGGACGACCTGCACGACCATGTGGCGTGGCTGCACGGGGCGCGGGACTTCCTCGCGTCCGCGGCGGACTGAGGCCGGTCCGCCGCCGGCCGGGGCGTGCCGTGCGCGGCACGAGCGCCCCGGCCGGCGGCGCCGGTCACGGCCGGGGCAGCAGACTCCCGTACGGCTCGCGCACCGGGACGTGCGCGGCGGGCGGCGGGCCGGACACGTGCCGCAGCAGCGCGCCGAGGATGTCCGGGCCGTCCTCGGTCAGCACGGACTCGGCGTGGAACTGCACCGACGCGAACCGGCCCGCCCGCAGCGCGTGCACCTCGTCCGTCGCCGCGTCCCGGCTCACCTCGACCGGCCCGCACAGCGGGTGGGTGAAGGAGTCCGCGCCCCACCGGGCGGCGTAGGTGTTGTAGAAACCCACCCGCGCCCTGCCGCCGAACAGCCCGAACAGGTCGATGGTGTGCCGGGCCCCCTGGTTGGGGAGCTCGCGGCGCCGCAGGGGCAGGTCAAGGAGGGTGCTGAGCACCTGGTGGCTCAGGCACACGGCGAGGAAGGGCCGCCGCTCGCGCAGCAGCCGGACCAGCCCCGACCGCAGGTGTGCGATCTTCGGGTGCGCCGCCTGCCGCGGGTCGCCCGGCCCCGGGCCCATGACCACCAGGTCGTAGCCGTGGACGTCGTACGGCTCGTCGAAGCGCCGCACCACCGTCTCGCAGCCGAGCGACCTGATCTGGTGGGCGATCATCTCGGTGAAGGTGTCCTCGGCGTCGACCACCAGGACGCTGCGGCCGGCCGGGGGCCCGGTGCGGGGCGCGGCACCGGCCCGGTCCTTCAGCCAGAACCGGGCCATGCCGTCGTTGCGGGCGTCGAGCGCCGCGCGCACCGCCGGGTGCGAGGCGAACCGGGCCGGTCCGCCGCCGAGCGCCGCCAGCAGTCCGGCGGCCTTGGCCCGGGTCTCCCGTGCCTCCCGGACGGGGTCGGGTTGGGCGCACCAGCGTCGCGCCCACCCCGATCCGCAGCGTCCCGGCGGTGTCGATGTCGGCGGTGCGGATCAGGACCGCGGAGTCCAGGGTGCGGCCGCCCGCGGCGTCCCGTCCGACGAGCGCGGCCACCCCGCTGTAGTAGCCGCGCCCCCGCGGCTCGTAGCGGCTGATGACCCGGGCGGCGCTCTCCAGCGGGGACCCGGTCACCGTCGGCGCGAACAGCGTCTCGCGCAGGACGTGACGCACGTCGAGGTCGGTCCGGCCCTCGATGAGGTACTCGGTGTGGGCGAGGTGGGCCATCTCCTTCAGGTACGGGCCCGTCAGACGGCCCCCGCCGGGGCAGATCCGGCCCATCATCTTCAGCTCCTCGTCGACGACCATGTACAGCTCGTCGGCCTCCTTGGGGTCGGCGAGGAAGGCCATCACACCGGCCAGGTCGGGGCCGGAGGCGGGGTAGCGGTAGGTGCCGCTGACCGGGTTCATCACCGCCCGCCCGTCCCGGACGCTGATGTGCCGCTCGGGGGTGGCCCCCACGAACGTCCGCTCACCGGCCCGGATCAGGAAGGTCCAGTACGCGCCCGCCTCCCGTTCGACGAGCCGGCGGAAGAAGGACAGCGCGGCCCGCGGGCCGAAGCCGGGCAGCCGGGCGGTGAAGGACCGCTTCACCACGAAGTTGGCGCCCTCGCCCCGGCCGATCTCGTCGGTGACGATCCTGCGCACCGTCTCGGCGTACTCGTCGTCGTCGATGTCGAACCGGCCCTCGACCGTCCGCACCGGGTCGTCCGGCAGCAGCGGCAGGTGCTCGCGCAGCCCCACCGTGCCCTGGTCGCGGACCCGCATCGCGAGCAGCGGGTGGCCGTCGTCGGGGGCCTCGAAGCCCCGTTCGGCCAGCTGCCGGTACGGGATCAGCACCAGCAGCTCCTGGCCGGCGCCCCCGCCCGGCGCGGTGTCGAGGTCGAGGTCGGCGAGGGCGCCGGCTTCGGTCACCTCACCGGCCAGTACGTCGAGCGTGTCGTCGCCCGACACCTCGGGACGGTGCAGGAGCGCGAACGTCTCCTCCGCGCCGTCGAGAATGCGCGACAGCAGCGCCGCGCCCCCCGTTCGCGTCATGGTCGCCTCCCGCTCAGGTCGCGCTCAGCGCGCTGCCGCGGTGGTCGTCGAGGTCGGCCAGGGCCGCGTCGGCCGTGACGACCCGCGCGGCGCGCTCGGCGGCGTAGGTGAGGGCCATCCGGTGGTAGTGCGCGGAGAAGTCCGCCACCGCGTCGGCCACCACGAACGGCTGGATGTCGTTGGTGTACGCCTCCACCGCCGTCATCAACACGCCCACGTGCGCGTACACCCCGCAGAGCACCAACTGGTCCCGGCCGTGCGCGCGCATCCGGTCCAGCAGGTCCGTCCTGAAGAAGGCGCTGTAGCGCCACTTGGTGAACGTCCAGTCGCCGTCGTCCGGCTCCAGCGGGGGGACCACCGCGCGGTGTTCGGGCGTGGCCCGCATGCCGGGGCCCCAGAAGTCCGCGAGGAGCCCGCGCTGCTCCGGGGTCATGTCGCCGGGCTGCGCGGTGTAGGCGACGGGGACGTCCAGGGCCCTGGCCCGTGCGCGCAGCCGCGCCGTGTTGCGGACCATGGATCGGCCGGGTTCGGCGGTGCGCGGGAAGGGGCGCAGGAAGTACTCCTGCATGTCGTGCAGGAGCAGTACCGCGCGCCCGGGGTCGAGCCGCCAGCCGGCCGTGTTCTCGGGGAGCTGGTCCGCGGTGGGCAGGGGATAGGGGTCGACGGGAGGGATGCCGGTCATGGGGCCGTTGCCTTTCGCTCTCAGACGCCGAGGGTGGCCCCGCCGTCCACGGTCAGTTCGTGCATGGTGATGTGCCCGGCGTCCTCCGACAGCAGGAAGGCGACGGTCCGCGCGATGTCCTCCGGCCGGGCCACCTTGCCCAGCGGGATGCCGACCCGGAACTGCTCCGGGCTGCCCGCGACGGAGGCGGCGACGGCGGCGCCGTCGGTGTGCATGCCGCGCAGCATCGGGGTGTCGGTGGAGCCCGGCGCCACCACGTTGCAGCGGATGCCGGCGTGCGCGACCTCAAGACCCAGGCACTTGGTGTACGCGGTGGCCGCGGCCTTGGACGCAGCATAGGCCGCCATGTCCGCCCGCGCGGTGCCCGCGGCGTTGGACGCCACGGTGACGATCGCGCCCCGCCGACGGGGGACCATGCGGTTCGCCACGGCGCGCGACACGTGGAAGACGCCGGTGGCGTTCACGGCCAGCGTGGCGTTCCAGTCCTCGTCGGACAGGGCGTGCGCCCGGCCCGTACGCAGCACTCCCGCGGCGTTCACCAGATGCAGCACCGGGCCGATCCGGTGCTCCACCTCGTCGACGAGGCGGTCCACGGCCGCACTCGACGTGACATCCGCCGTGAAGGCCGTCACCTTTGCGCCCTCGGCGCGCGACCGCTCCGCCAGCGCGCTCACACGCGCCCCGTCCAGGTCGACGGCGGCCACCTCGGCTCCGCGCCCGGCGAGCAGCCGGACGACGGCCTCTCCGATCCCGCCCGCGGCCCCGGTGACCAGGGCGACTGTTCCTCGCACGGCTTCAACCTCCAGCAGGCAAAGGGGAGTCGAGAGCGGAGGAGATCCGCTCCGCCAGCCCGAGGCTACCCAGACGGCCCGCCGCGGATCCGCCGCTCTGGCACGAAAGAGGCGCGGTGGTGGCCTCGTCTTATCCCGGCTTAAGCGCGGGACCGAATGATGACGGCGGCGGCCCGGTTCGCGCCGGTACGCCACCGCCGACTTCCGAGCCACGAGGCAGGGGCAAGTGATGAAGATCGCCGTGACGGGTTCGATCGCCGAGGACCATCTCATGGTCTATCCGGGCAGGTTCAGCGAACAGTTCCTCGCCGGCAGCCTCGACAAGGTGTCGCTGTCGTTCCTCGTGGACGAGCTGGAGATACGTCCCGGGGGAGTGGCCGCCAACATCGCCCACGGCCTCGGGCTGCTCGGGCTGCGGCCGTACCTCGTCGGCGCGGTCGGCGAGGGGTTCGAGCGGTACCGCGCCCGGCTGGAGCGGCGGGGGGTCGACACCGCCTCGGTCCGGGTGAGCGAGCGGCTGCACACCGCGCGGTTCGTCTGCACCACCGACGCCGACCACAACCAGATCGGCTCCTTCTACGCGGGTGCCATGAGCGAGGCCCGCCACATCGACCTGCGGCCGCTGCGGGCGCGGGCGGGCGGCCTCGACCTCGTCGTGGTCTCCCCCGACGACCCCGAGGCCATGGTCCTCCACACCCGTCAGTGTGTCGAGCTGGGCGTCCCCTTCGTCGCCGACCCCTCGCAGCAGCTGGCGCGGCTCGACCGCGATCAGGCGCGCGCGCTGCTCACGGGTCCCGAGCTGCTGTTCACCAACGAGTACGAGAGCGTGCTCGTCCAGGAGCGCACCGGCTGGACGGAACAGCAGATCCTGGGGCGGGTGGGCAGCTGGGTGGTCACCCGCGGGGCCGAGGGGGCCGTCGTCCAGCGGGCGGGCCGCCGTACGGTCACCGTGAAGTCCGTGCCGCCCGCCGGGCCCGCCGAACCCACCGGCGCGGGCGACGCGTTCCGGGTCGGGTTCCTCGCGGCGACCGCCTGGGGGCTGGGCCACCGCCGCGCCGCGCAGCTGGGCAGCGCGGTGGCCACCACCGTCCTTGAGTCCACCGGCTCCCAGCCGCCGTCGCTGTCGGGCCACTCCCTGCTGGCGCGGGTGCGGGACGCCTACGGTGTGTCGGCGGCGGAGGAGCTGGCCGGACACCTGACGGCCGCGCCCGGGGCGGGCGGCCGCTCATGACCGCGGCACCCGCCCTCTTCGACAGCGGCAGGCCGTCGTTCTCCTTCGAGTTCTTCCCGCCCAGGACCGACCGGGGCGCCGGCCTGCTGTGGGACACCGTCCGCCGGGTGGAGGCCCTCGCGCCGTCCTTCGTGTCCGTCACCTACGGCGCGGGCGGCTCGTCCCGGGAGCGCACCGTCGACGTGACGCGCCGCATCGCCGCGGAGACCACCCTGCGCCCGGTCGCGCACCTCACGGCGGTCGGGCACTCGGTGGCCGAGCTGCGCCACATCGTCGGCCGGTACGCGGACGCGGGCATCCGCGACGTGCTGGCGCTGCGCGGCGACCCGCCGGGCGATCCGAACGGCCCCTGGGTGGAGCACCCGGACGGTCTGCGCCACGCCGCCGAGCTGATCGAACTCGTGCGTGGGCTGGGCGAGTTCACCATCGGTGTGGCCGCCTTCCCCGAGTCGCACCCGCGCTCGCCCGACCTGGAGTCCGACATCCGGCACTTCGTCGCCAAGTGCCGCGCGGGCGCCGACTACGCCATCACCCAGATGTTCTTCCACGTCGAGGACTATCTGCGGCTGCGGGACCGGGTCGCCGCGGCGGGCTGCGACACACCGATCATCCCGGAGATCATGCCGGCCACCGACGTCCGGCAGATCCGCCGCTTCGCCGAACTCTCCCACGCGGCGTTCCCCGAGGACCTCGCCCACCGGCTGGAGGCGGCCCGGGACCGGCCCGCCGACGGCCACCGCATCGGCGTGGAGTACGCCGCCGCCATGGCCGCGCGACTGCTCGCCGAGGGCGCTCCGGGGCTGCACTACATCACCCTCAACCGGTCCACCGCCGCCCTCGACATCCACCGCGAGGTCCTCGCCGGCCTCCGGGTGTGAGGGTGCCGGGGTTCCCGCGCCGGCCGGGCCCTGACCGGCGCGGGGCCTCGGATTCCGGTCAGGACAACCCATGGTTTCCGGCCACGGGCGACGCGGCGCCGAAGGGCGGTGCCACGATGGCGCGGAAGTCACCGAACCGCCCCGGCGGGACGGAGGACGCGGCGGGGGACAGGGGGGACGGACCCGCGTTGACAGGGGAGGACCCCCATGTCACTCTTAAATAGTTCGCTACGTAATGAATCTGCCGGTCTTCGACGCCGGGACATGGCGAACCCGCCGGGCGGCCGAGCGCCGATCACTGGAGGAGAGTCTCAGTGCGCCGAGAATTACCTGACGTGCCGAGTGAGGACGGGTCGCTGACGCGGGTCGTCGTACTGGGCGGCAGTCTCTTCAGTAGGATCGAGACCGTCGCGGTCGTGTCCGGGGAAGAGGGACTGCGCGCGGTGGGGTGCACGGCGGACCCCGCCAACGTGCGGCGCATGGTCGCCGAGCACCGTCCCCATGTCGTGGTCGTCCTCGACGACGGCGACACCCGGTCCGCCGTCCAGGCACTCGCCGGGAGCGTTCCCCGGCCCCGTGTCCTGGCGGTCTCCGCGGGCCGGAGGCGGGCAGCGCAGGAGAACGCCCGGGACGGCGTGGACCTGCCCGTCAACCGCATCGACCGGGCGAGCCTGATCCCGGCGATCCGGCTCGTGCGGTCCGGCTACCAAGTGGCCGCGGGACGGCCGGATGCCGAGGAGAGCGCGCCACCGCAGCGCCGCTCCGACGTGGCCCGCCGCTTCGACCAGCTCACCGCCCGCGAGACGGACGTCGTCCAGCTCATGCTGCGCGGCTGGAGCAACGACGAGATCGCGGCGGCGCTGGAGCTGAGCAGGGCCACGGTCAAGAGCCATGTGCACAGCCTCATGGGCAAGCTGGACCTGAACAGCCGCATCGACGTGATCACCATGGCCTACCGGACCGGCCTGGTGCGCCCCGGCGGCTCCATGGCCTCGGCCCGCCCGTGTTCCGCGCCCACCACCGGCAGCGTCGCCTGACAACCGATACGTGCCCGAAGCAACAGAGATGAGCGAGAGCATGTCCACATCCACTCGTCCGAAGGTGTCCGCGTTCCTGAAGTTCGGGAACAAGATGATGGGGCTGTTCCACGGCATCGGCCTGCCGGTCGGCCCCATGCACCTGCTGCGCGTCAAGGGCCGTGTCTCCGGGCGGGAGTTCACCAACCCCGTCGCCCCGGTGAAGGTCGACGGCAGCATGTACATCCTCCAGGCCTTCCCTCAGTCGGACTGGGTGAAGAACGTGCGCGCCGCCGGCGAGGGCACCCTCGTCCGCGGCCGCAAGGCCACCGCGGTGCGGCTCGTCGAGGTCCCCGCCGCCGAACGGGCGGCGATCGCCCGCCAGTTCCCCACCCAGGTGCCCATGGGTGCCGGGATCTTCGTGAAGAACGGCGTGGTCGCCGACAAGTCCCCCGAGAGCTTCGCGCAGGCGGCACCCGGCATCCCCGTCTTCCGCGTCGTCCCCGTGTGACCACGAGACCCGGGCCCGCCGGTGCGGGCCCGGGTCTCGCCGGTACAGGTGCTCGAAACCCTCACGCCGCCGCGCGGATCTCGCACAGCGCGGCGCCCCGGGACACGCTCGCCCCCACCGAGACACCGACCGCGTGCACCACACCGGCGCGGTGGGCCTTGATCTGCTGCTCCATCTTCATCGCCTCGATGACGAAGAGGACATCGCCCTCGGCGACGTCCGAGCCCTCCACGGCGGCCACCTTCACCACGGTGCCGACCATCGGACTGCTCAGCGCGTTCCCGTCGGGCCGGGCGGCGGACGACGACGCCCGCGGTCTGCGGCGCGGCGCGCTCCCGCCCGGCCCGGCCACCGCGGGCCCCACCGCCGCCAGCGCCTGGGGGAGCGCCACCTCCAGCCGGCGGCCGCCCACCTCGACGGTGTATGACAGCCGGTCAGGGACCGCCGGGCCGTCGCCGGCGTCACCGCCCTCCCACGGCTCGATCCGCACCGGGCAGTCCGTCTCCAGCCACCGCGTGTGCACGGCGAACCCGGTCCCCGGCTCCTCGGCCGTGAACTCCGGGACGTCCAGGAGCGCCCGCGCCAGCGGCAGCGTCGTCGGCACCCCCTCGACCGTGAACTCCTCAAGCGCCCGCCGCGCCCGCGCCAGCGCCTGCCGGCGGTCCGCGCCGGTGACGACCAGCTTGGCGAGCATCGAGTCGAAGGCGCCGTCGACCACGGTGCCCTCCACCATGCCCGTGTCGACCCGGACCCCCGGCCCCGCCGGCGGGCTCCAGCGCGTCACCGTGCCGGGCGTGGGCAGGAAACCCCGCCCGACGTCCTCGCCGTTGACCCGGAACTCGATGGAGTGACCGCGCCGCGGCACCGGGTCCGAGCAGCGGAGCGCCTCCCCGTCGGCGATCCGGAACTGCTCAAGGACCAGGTCGATCCCGGTGATCTCCTCGGTGACCGGATGCTCCACCTGGAGCCGGGTGTTGACCTCCAGGAACGACAGGGTGCCGTCCTCGCCGAGCAGGAACTCGCAGGTGCCCGCGCCCACGTACCCGGCCTCGGCGAGGATCGCCCGGGACGCCGACCGCAGCGTCTCCTCCTGCTCGGGGGTGAGGAAGGGGGCGGGCGCCTCCTCGATCAGCTTCTGGTGGCGGCGCTGCACCGAGCAGTCCCGGGTGGAGACCACCACGACGGTGCCGTGCCGGTCCGCCAGGCACTGCGTCTCGATGTGCCGCGCCCGGTCCAGGTACTTCTCCACGAAGCAGTCGCCCCGCCCGAACGCGGCCGCCGCCTCCCGCGACGCCGACTCCAGCAGCTCGGGGATCTCCTCCAGCGTGCGGGCCACCTTCAGACCGCGTCCGCCGCCGCCGCCCACCGCCTTGACGGCCAGCGGCAGACCGTGGAGCCGGGCGAACTCCAGCACCTCCTCGGGCCCCTCCACGGGCCGGTCGGTGCCGGGCGCCAGCGGCGCGTCCACCCGGCGGGCGATCTCCCGCGCGGCGACCTTGTCACCGAGCCGCTCGATCGCCTCCGGCGGCGGCCCGATCCAGGTGAGTCCCGCCGCCAGCACCGCCCGCGCGAAACCGGCGTCCTCCGAGAGGAAGCCGTACCCGGGGTGGACGGCGTCCGCCCCGGACTCCGCGGCCGTGGCCAGCAGCTTGGCCACGTCGAGGTAGGTCTCCGCCGCCGTGCCGCCGCGCAGCGCGAACGCCTCGTCGGCGAGCCGGGCGTGCGGCGCGTCACGGTCCTGGTCGGCGTAGACCGCGACGGACGCGAGGCCCGCGTCCCGGCAGGCCCGCACGACGCGTACCGCTATCTCGCCGCGATTGGCTATCAGTACTTTCCTCATCCGATCCGTTCCCTGTTCTCGACGAGGGCGTCCGCCGCGGGGCGGCCGGCCCGGGTGTGCGGATGCCGGTCGGCCGCCTCAGACGAGGCAGGTGCCGGCGATCGCCGCGACGAAGCCCGCCAGACCGATCCAGGTGCGGCTGCGGTTGGAGCGGGCCCACCGGGCGCGGGTCTCGGCCCAGCCCTGCGGGAGACGGTCGGTCTCCCAGGTGTCGATGGACCGGTTGATCCGTACGTTGGACAGTTCGGAGACGAGCGCGACACCGATCAGGCCCGCCTCCGCCACGATGAACGCGCCCTTCGCCGCCCACCCGGGCGCCAGCACCACCAGGAGCAGGCCGACCCCCAGCGCCACCTTGTCGACGGTCGGCATGAGCGGGTCGAAACGCGGGTCGAGCAACCGGTGGACCTGCACGTACCGGTGGCCCGGCAGCTCCGCCAGCATCGGCACCACCGCGATCTCGACGGCGACGAGCACACCCGCGAGCGCGCCGGTGAGCAGGACGAGCAGCGCCGCCAGGAGGTCGACGTACACGGCAGCGGCCTCCCTTCGCAGTCAGTGGTCGAAGTTCATCATCAGGCGGTAGGTGCCCTTCTTCGCGAAGGTGCCGAAGAACGCGCGCATGAACAGGTCGCGCGCGCCGCAGGCCACGGAGCTCTTCCACTTGCCGAGTTCACCGATGCGGTACGCGCCGCGCACCATCGACTCCACCCGCTGCCTGCGCAGTTCCTCGTAGCGCCGCAGCGCCGTCGCGAGGTCCGGCTCCCTGCCGAGCAGGCCGGAGAGGACCGCCCCGTCCTCGATGGCCTGTCCGGCGCCCTGGCTGAGGTTGAGCGTCATGGCGTGCGCCGCGTCGCCGACCAGGACGACCCGGCCGTGGCTCCACGCCCGGTCCCGGGCCGGCGGCCGGTCCGCGATGTCGATCGGCAGGATCGCCTCGTCGCGCGTCGCCGCCAGGATGCGGGGGATGGGGTCCTGCCAGGACGCGTACGTCTCGCTCATCACCTCGCGCTTGTCCTTGCGGAACATGTCGAAGGCGGTGCTCGCCTCGTCCGAGGTGATGGCGTCCCAGTAGACCTCGCGGTCGTTGAGCCGGCAGTACAGGAAGCGCAGACCGCCCTTGCCCCACAGGTTGAAGAAGGTTCCGCTCGGCACGATGTCCTCGCCCGGCAGCTCGGCGATGGCCTGCCAGGCGGTGTAGCCGGCGTAGCGGGGCGGCAGGTCGTGCCCGTGCCGCAGCGCGCCGCGGACCGCGGAGCGCATCCCGTCGGCGCCGATCAGCACGTCGGCGCGCTCGACGGAGCCGTCCGCGAAGCGGGCCGTCACCCCGTCGGCGTCCTGCTCGAAACCGACGCACTGCGCGCCCATCACCACCGTGTCACCGGCCTCCTCCAGCAGGAGGGAGTTGAGGTCGGAGCGGCGCAGGGCCACGGCGGGCGCGCCGATGCGGGCGGCCTCGGGACCGATCGCCCAGCGGGCCAGCGTACGGCCGTCCGCGGAGCGGAACTCGTGGAAGAGGATCTCCGAACTGGCCTTGCTCACCCGGTCGTCGAGCCCCAGCTGCCGCAGGGCGACGAAGGCGTTGTGCCACAGCATGAAGCCGCCGCCGGTCAGCAGCCGGCTCGGCTCGGTCCTGCGCTCGAACACCTTGACGTCGACGCCGGCCTGCCGCAGGCCGATCGCCGTGGTGAGGCCGCCGATCCCGGCCCCGATCACCACCGCCTTCTGGACGGGCATGACTCTCCTCTCAACCGGCCGCGGGCGCCGGGCCCGGCGTCTCGTAGGACGTGAGCGTCGCGCGGACCTCGTGGACGGACCGCTGGAAGGTGTCGGCCCAGAACGGGAACATGGCGGCCGACTGCCGCATGTGCTCGGGGTCGTCGGCCCAGGCACGGAACCGCTCCTCGTCCTCCCACTCGGCGAGGAGCGAGTACTTCGTGGGGTCGGAGGTGTCGCGCAGCAGCGCGTCGCGGATGTGCCCGGGGGTGCCGCGGACCTTGCTGGTGACGTCGGTGTACGCCTTCTCGAAGGCGTCGAAGTCCTCGGGCCTGATCGTCGCGGTCATGATGACGCGGATGGTCATGCGATGCCTTTCTCGGGGGCGGAACCGGACGCCGCGGGCGCGGCGGGATCGACGTGGGCGACCACTTCGAGGAGGGCCTTGGCCGCCGACTCGCGCAGCCGGTCCAGCGCGGCCGAGAGCGCCACGCGGTCCGCGCTGAGCTGGTAGCCGGCGAGGTCCCCGCGCGAGGACCAGTCCGCCGTGATGGTGTAGAGCAGCGGGTCGTCGGGGGCGCGCAGCATGGTCTGGCCGAGCGAGCCGGGGTAGCGGGCGGCCACCGCGGCGGACTCGCGCCAGGTGCGCTCGAACTCCTCGGCGCAGCCGGGCCGGACCCGCATGTCGAGGACGGTGCGGATCATGTGTTCCTCCAGCCGCCCGGGGCGTGCTCGGTGAACGGTTCCCAGACGGGCCGGACGGCCGGCCGCGGCTCCTCCTGGCGGGCGGCGCCGCCGAGCCGGGCGAGCAGGACGAGGAGGGCGGCCGTCTCGTGCGCGTCGGGCGTTCCGCGCAGGACGCGCACCGTCCCGGTCTCCGCCGCCCCGGTCTCCTCCGGCCCGGTCTCCCGCGTCACGCGTTCCACGAGTAGAACTCCGTGGCCATGGCGTCGGCGGGGCCGCGCCAGGTGAGCGGGTCGTAGGCGTCGATGTGCGGCTTGAGCTTCTCGTTGACGTCCAGGAAGAGGGGGTGGCCGCGCACCTCCTCGATGCGGTCGCCGACGCCCTCCTCGGAGCCGATGAGCTGGAAGTACAGGCCCTGGAACCGGAAGAGCCGGCGGTGCTTCACCCCGACCATGTGGGGCAGGTCCGTGGCGTCGGACTCCGCCCAGATGCCGGCCACCCGCTCACTGTCCTGCGGGGCCATGCGCGCGACGATCAGCGTGTACTGCATGGAGGCTCCTCTCGCTGTGCGAGTGAGATACGTCGAACTAGATAGGTTGCTGGCTAACGTTTTGCGTTAGAGTGCTCCCAAGGGCTGCCGCCGCACATCCCCCGCCGGCGGCAGCCCTTTCCCGTGGAGCTGCGCGTGCGTGCCGTCAGACGGCGGTCAGGCCGGACCGCTCCTGCACCCGGCCGCGGATCAGCGCCATCTGCAGCGCGGAGTTGGTGGTGATCCGGGCCGTCATCGTGGCGGTGTCCACCGGAGCCGCCGGCTTCATCCGGAACTCCTGCGTCCAGCGCATCTCGACGCCGCCCTCGACCTCGCGGTAGGTCCAGACGATGTCCATGAACTCGAACGGGCCGGTCTCCACCCGGCGGGCCCGCACCGTCCCCGTCGCGCGCTCCGTCGTCCGCTCGGAGACCCAGCTCCACACGGTGCCGTTCTCGTCGGGGTGCATGCTGAGCCGGAAGGTGACCGTGTTCCCGGATGTCTGAAGGATCTCCGCCGCGGCGTACTCGCTGAACAGGTCCGGCCAGGCGGCCACGTCGTTGGTCTGCCGCCACACCTCGTCGAAGGGCGCGTCGATGACGATGCTCTGCTCGGTACGGCCCTCTGCCAGCAGCCCCTCGTCGACCAGCCGCCGGTTGATGCCGAGCAGCAGCTCGAAGGGGGTCCGGGTGCCGTCGGCGCCGCTGTCCGGCTCCAGGCCCAGGCGCAGCTCCAGCTCGGAGACGACGCCGAGACCGCCGAGCGAGTCGACGCCGAGCGACTCGAAGGTGACGGCGGGGTCGACGAGGTCCGCGGCGGTGATCCCGGCGCCGGAGGCGCGGTTGATCAGCTCGGCGTACTCGTCCAGGGTGATCACGGAGGTGGTCACGTCAGTGCCTTCCTGTTGGAAATGCCCGACCGGGGCGGTCCGAACGCCCGGCCGGAGCGGTGGGGAGAGTCGCCCGCCCTAGCAGGCCTTGACGACGACTGCTGCGTTGAAGCCCTCGAAACCGCGGGCCAGGACGAGCGCGGTGCGCACGGGGGTCTGGCGCGTCTCACGGACAAGGTCCAGGCCGATGCCGGGGGCGAGTTCGGTGACGGTGGGGGTGCCCGGGACGACGGAGTCCCGGATGGACAGCAGCGCCATCGCCACGTCCAGCGGCGCCCCGCCCGCGTGCAACCGGCCGACCAGGCACTTGGGCACCGTCACCGGCACCCGCCCCGCACCGAACACGGCGTTGATCGCGTCCGCCTCCGCACGGTCCGCCTCGGGCACACCGAGCCCGTCGGCGAAGACCACGTCGACATCGGCGGGGTCGACCCGGGCGTCGGCGAGGGCCGCCACGACGGCGCGCCGCAGCCCGGGTTCGCGGCCCGAGCCGGGACGCGGGTCGAAGGTCGCCGCGTAGCCGGCGAGCACCCCGTAGCCGCGCTCCGCGTCCCGGGCGCGCAGGGTGTCCTCGGCCTCGACGATGAAGATCGCCCCGCCCTCGCCCGCCACGTAACCGTCCGCCCCGGCGTCGAAGGGACGGTAGGCGCGCACCGGGTCCCGGCTGCCGGTCATCAGACCGGCCGAGGTGTGGCAGGCCAGGGCGTACGGGCCGAGCGGCGCGTCGGTGCCGCCGCTCACCACCACCGACGCGTCGTCGCGCAGGGCGCGGCGCGCCTGCCCCAGGGCGTCCAGACCGCCGGCCTGCTCGCCCACCAGGACCCCGCAGGCGCCCTTCATCCCGTGCCGGATGGAGATCTGCCCGGTGGTCGCCGCGTAGAACCAGGCGATGGACTGGTAGGGGCCCACGAAGCGCGAGCCCTTGTCCCAGAGCTTCTCGATCTCCCGCTGCCCGAACTCGTTGCCGCCCGAGGAGGTCGCGGTGATCACGGACATCTCGTACTCGTCGAGCCGCTCCGGTTCGATGCCCGCGTCCTCCAGCGCACGCCCGGCCGCGACCAGGCCGAACTGCGTCCACCGGTCCGTCTGGACCATCAGCCGGCCGTCGACCGTCTCGCGCGGCGCGAAGTCGGCGACCTCGCCCGCCACGTGGACCGGATAGCCGGAGGCGTCGAAGGAGCGGACCGGGCCGATCCCGCTGACGCCGTCGAGGGTCGCGTCCCAGAACTCCTTGGTCGTCGACCCGTTGGGAGCGATCACTGACACACCACTGAACACGGTGCGACGGTTCCTGGTCATGCCGTCACTTCCTGGTTCCGAGTCCGGGCCTGGCCAGCAGCATCGCCGACTGGAAGCCGCCGAATCCGCTGCCCACGCTCAGCACGATGTCGTTGACGTGTCCGCGCGCGGTCAGCGGCACGTAGTCGAGGTCGAGCGCCGGGTCCTGCTCGCGCAGGTTGGCGGTGGGCGGCACGACGTCGTGCTCGATCGCCAGCGCGCAGGCGGCGGCCTCCAGGGCCCCGATGGCGCCCAGCGAGTGCCCGATCATCGACTTGATCGAGCTGACGGGGACGTCGTACACCGACTTGCCCAGGGACCTCTTCAGCGCGGCCGTCTCGTGACGGTCGTTCTGCGCGGTGCCCGAACCGTGCGCGTTGACATGGCTGATCATGTCGGGGGTGATGCCGGCCCGTCGCATGGCGACCTCGATGGCCTCCGCCATGTCGAGCCCGTCCGGCTTCAGACCGGTCATGTGGAAGGCGTTGCTGCGCTGCGCGAAGCCGATGATGTCGGCGTAGGCGCGGGCGCCGCGCCGGGCCGCGTGCTCCCTGCTCTCCAGCACCAGGACGGCCGAGCCCTCACCGAGCACGAACCCGTCGCGGTCCTTGTGGAAGGGGCGCGAGGCGTGCGCCGCGTCGTCGTTGTTGCGCGACGTCGCGCCGATGGCGTCGAAGCAGGCGACGGTGATCGGGGAGATCGGCGCGTCCGTCGCGCCGGCGATCACCACGTCCGCCGAGCCCTCCGAGATCAGCTGGACGCCGTGCGCGACCGCGTCCAGACCGGAGGTGCAGCCCGTGGACACCACCGTCGAGGGGCCCTCGGCGTCCGCCGCCCAGGCCACCTCGACCGCCAGGGTGCTCGGTACCAGCGCGCGGTAGAGGTGCTCGGTGGCCAGCTCGGGAGCGACCTCCCAGTGCTTGCCGCGCTCGCTGACCACCACGTACTCGTCCTCGAGGCGGGTGGTGCAGCCGACCGCGCTGCCGATGCTGACCCCGGTGCGCTCCGGGCCCGCGTCCCCGGGGCCGAGCCCCGCGTCCGCGAGCGCCTCCCGCGCCGCGACCACCGCGAACTGGGCGGCGCGGTCCATGCGCGCGACCTCGTCCGGGGTGAGGCCCGACGCCGTGGGGTCGAAGTCGACCTCCGCCGCGATACGGGACCGGAACCCGGTCGCGTCGAACAGGGTGATGCCCCGGGTGGCGGTACGGCCCGCCGTCAGCAGGTCCCAGTAGGCGTCCCGGCCGACGGCACCGGGCGCGACCACGCCGATGCCGGTGACAAGGGCTCCCCAGTCGCTCATCGAGGCTCCCCCGCGGGGGCCAGACCCGGGAACGGCAGCTCCTCGGTGTCCACGTGGCCGAGGTCGGGGCGGGGGGCGAGCGGGCCCAGGTGGTAGACGAGCTCGGCCGGCACGTCGCCGCGGTTCTCCAGCCGGTGGCGGACCTCGATCGGCACCAGGATGCCTTCCTGGGCACCGACCTCGGTCTCCTGACCGTCCAGGCGGATGACGACCGCCCCGGAGAGCACGTACACGAACTCCTCCGAGTACGGGTGGTAGTGCTCGCTGATGTACTCGCCGGGCTCCAGCCGGGCATGGCCCATGAAGCCGCTGGTGGCACCCACGTTGCCGGGACCGAGCAGGGTGCGCAGGGCGCCGCCCCGGTGCTTGTTGACCGGGACCTCGTCGAACGCGACCTTGCGGGGCGCGGTACGCGGCTCTCCGGTGATCTCGTGCCTCATGGGAACTCTCTCCTTGTGGATGTGAGCGGATTGCGGGGTCCGGGCGGAGCGTCCGGTCACAGCGGTGAGTTGCCGTGCTTGCGCTTGGGCAGGTCCACGCGCTTGGAGCGGAGCATCAGCAGCCCCTGGTGGATCGCCGACCGGGTGTCACGGGGATCGATGACGTCGTCGACCAGGCCGCGCTCCGCCCCGTAGTAGGGGTGCATCAGCGTGCGCCGGTACTCCTCGACCAGCTCGCCCCGGGTCCGGTGCGGGTCCTCGGCCGCCGAGATGGCCCGGCGGTGGATGACGTTGGTGGCGGCCTCCGCGCCCATGACCGCCACCTCGTTGGAGGGCCAGGCGAAGGAGAGGTCGGTGCCGATGGACCGCGAGTCCATGACGATGTACGCGCCGCCGTACGCCTTGCGCATCAGGACCTGCACGCGGGGCACCGTCGCCTCGCAGTACGCGTACAGCAGCTTGGCCCCGTTGCGGATGATGGCGTTGTGCTCCTGGTCGACGCCGGGCAGGAAGCCGGGGACGTCCACCAGGGACACCAGCGGGATGTTGAACGAGTCGCAGAACCGGATGAACCGGGCCGCCTTCTGCGAGGCGTCTATGTCCAGCACACCGGCGAGGACCAGCGGCTGGTTGGCGACCAGACCGACGGACTGCCCGCCGATCCGGGCGAGGCCGATGACGATGTTGCCCGCCCACGCCTCCTGCAACTCCAGGAACTCACCGTGGTCGACGATCTCCTCGATGACCCGGCGCACGTCGTAGGGCTGGTTGGGGGAGCTGGGCACGAGGTCGAGGAGGGCGTCGCAGGACCGGTCGACGGGGTCGTCGGCGGGCACCTCCGGCGGCAGCTCCCGGTTGTTCTGCGGCAGGAACGACAGCAGCCAGCGCAGGGTGTCGAACGCGTCGTCCTCGTCGTCGTGGACGGTCGTCGCCTGACCGGAGCGGGCGTGCACCTCCGCGCCGCCGAGCCCCTCGAAGTCGATCTCCTCGCCGGTGACGGCCTTGATCACGTCCGGCCCGGTCACGTACATGCTCGCCGTCCCGCGCGTCATCAGCACGAAGTCGGTGAGCGCGGGGGAGTAGGCGGCGCCGCCAGCGCAGGGGCCGAGCATGACGCTGATCTGCGGGATCACCCCGGAGGACCGGACGTTGCGGCGGAAGATGCCGCCGTAGCCGGCCAGGGCCATGACGCCCTCCTGGATGCGGGCACCGGCACCGTCGTTGAGGCCGATCAGCGGGGCGCCCGCGCTCTCCGCGAGGTCCATCACCTTGTGGATCTTGGCGGCGTGGGCCTCCCCGAGGGAACCGCCGAAGATCCCGAAGTCGTGCGCGTAGACGAAGACCCGGCGGCCCTCGACCGTGCCCCAGCCGGTGATCACACCGTCCGTGTAGGGGCGCTTGGCGTCCATGCCGAAGTCGGTCGCGCGGTGTCTGCGCAACATCTCCAGCTCGTTGAAGGACCCCGCGTCGAGGAGGCGGGCGATCCGCTCCCGCGCGGTCGACTTGCCGAGCCGGTGCTGCCGCTGTGCGGACTCCTCGTCGAGCCCCTCCACCACGCGCTGTCTGATGACGGCGAGTTCCGCCGTCCGGTCCGCCAGCCCCTCGGCCGGCAGCTCCTCGGCCGGCAGCCCCTGCGGGGCGGCCGGCGCCGGGCGCACCTCCTTGACGGCGGTGCCATGCCGTTCCACCTCCGACACGCCACTCACGCTCCCTCCAGCCGATGTGCTCACGCGTGTCCGGCCACGGTCGGCCGGCACTCGTCGGAGTCTGCTGCGGCCGCGAAAAGTTCCTGTGAGGCGAACGCAAAGCCGGACCGGGTCCCCGCTGCTTATCCGGCGCTTTACCGGGAGCCGCAACGGCGGTTCCGATACTCGACGCATCCATACGGCCCCGGAGAAAGGGACGGACTGTGACGGCTACGCGTGGACGCGTCGTCCAACTGGACGGCGTCAAGCCCATCAGATGGGCCGGCGAGACGGGGCGCTGGCTGCTCCGCGGTGAGGACACCGGCGGCCTCTACTCGTTCTTCGAGGTGACGACCCCGCCCGGCGGCGGCCCGCCGCTCCACATCCACGAGGACGTCGACGAGTCCTTCTACGTGGTCGAGGGCGAGTACGAGATCGAGCTGGACGGCGAGAAGCACAAGGCGCCGGCCGGCAGCCTGGTGTACGGACCGCGCGGTGTCGGGCACGCCTTCGTGAACAC
This sequence comes from Streptomyces sp. CRN 30, assembly GCF_034105845.1. Taxonomy (NCBI): domain Bacteria; kingdom Bacillati; phylum Actinomycetota; class Actinomycetes; order Kitasatosporales; family Streptomycetaceae; genus Streptomyces; species Streptomyces sp. CRN 30. The sequence continues at coordinate 41,229 of NZ_JAVRHI010000515.1, forward strand.
CTGGAACCGCCCGAGCAAGATGCTGTGCGTCGCCACCCCGGGCGGCGTGGAGAACTGGTTCGAGGAGCTGGGCTCGCTGATCGACGGGCAGGGCCCGCCGGACTGGGAGAAGATGCAGGCCCTCGCCACCAAGCACCACATCGTGGGCTTCCGCCCGAAGCGGGGGCCGATGGCGGCCGGCCATGGCGGGCCTGGTGGGCCTGGTGGGGCTGGTGGGCCGGGTGGCCCCGCTGGCTCCGGTGGTCCCGGTGGTACCCCCGGCCCCGGTGGTCCCGCCGGGCACGGTGGTCCCGGTGGTGCCGGTGGTGCCGGGGCGCGCGGCGGGCGGGGCTAGCGGGTGGCTCAGGACCCGGCCACCGTGCTCGCCGAGACGGTCGCGGGGGTGTCGGTCATCCTGGTGGCGGGGTCCGTGCTCGTACCGCTGCTGCGGCGGCTGCGCCAGCCGCCGGTGATCGCCGAGATCCTCGCGGGCATCGCCCTCGGCCCCAGCCTGCTCGGCCTGCTCCCGGGGGACCTGCCCGCCCTGCTGTTCCCGCCCGAGGCGCGCGCGGGTCTGTCGGCCGTCTCCCAGATCGGCATCCTGCTCTTCATGTTCCTGATCGGGTGGGAGATCGACCTGCGGCAGATCCGCAGCCACAAGAACGCCGTGCTCGGCATCTCCCTCTCGGCGATCGCCGTCCCCTTCGGCACCGGCGTGGCCCTCGCGGTCTGGCTGTACGGCAACCACGACACCGTGGCCGGGCACCCCGTGGGACAGACACCCTTCGTGCTCTTCGTCGGCACCGCGATGGCCATCACCGCCTTCCCGGTGCTGGCCAGGATCATCCTCGAACACCGGCTCCAGCACACCCGTGTCGGCACCCTCGCCCTGGCCAGTGCCGCCGTGGGCGACGCCCTCGCCTGGTGCATGCTGGCGTTCGTCTCGGTGATCGCCGTGGCCGGCGACTCCGGTCACGTCTGGACGGTGCTCGGCGGCACCCTGGTGTACGCCGTCGTCCTGGTCGCGGTCGTGCGCCCGCTGCTGCACCGGCTGGTCCGGGCGATGACACGCGGCGACGTCGTCTCACCGCGGCTGCTCCCGCTGATCGCGGCCGGCGCCCTCGGGTGCGCGTTCGTCACCCATCGGATCGGACTCGACGCGATCTTCGGGGCGTTCACCTTCGGACTGGTCATGCCCCGGGGCTCGGTGAAGCTGCTGAAGTCCGCGGTGAGCGTGCCGTTCGAGCACGTCACCACCCTGCTGATGCCGATCTTCTTCATCACCACCGGCCTCGCCGTCGACGTCACCCGGCTCGGCGGCGCCGGGGCCCTGGAGCTGGTCGCGATCGTCTCCGTCGCCTGCTTCGGCAAGCTGGCCGGCGCCACCGGGGCGGCCCGCGTCGCCGGACTGACCTGGAAGGACTCCTCGGTCATCGGGGTCCTGATGAACACCAGGGGACTCACCGAACTGATCATCCTGAACGCCGGGGTGAGCATGGGCGTCCTGGACGACCGCATGTTCACCATGATGGTGCTGATGGCGCTCGTCACCACGGCCCTGGCCGGCCCGCTCGTCCCCCGCAAGTCCTACGCCCGCGGCGACGCCGATCTGCCGCTGCCCGAGGCGGTGCTGCCCGGGACCAAGTGACACCGGCGCGAGGCCCGTCACGGTACCCGCCGCGACGGGCCTCGCCCGCACCGGTCCCCGCGCCCCGCCGTATCCGCCCGCCTTCCCTCCCAGGCCCGTTGGAGACCGAGATGTCCTATCCCTACAGAAATGCCCTCGTGACCGGAGCGTCGAGCGGGATCGGCGCGGAGTTCGCCGTGCGGCTGGCCCGCGCGGGTGCCGACCTGACCCTGGTGGCCCGCCGCGAGGACCGCCTCAAGCAGCTGGCCGCCGACCTGGCCGAGGCCCACGGGGTGCGGGTGGACGTCCTCGCCCTCGACCTCGGCGACGAGGCCGGTCTGGAGACGGCGTGCGCGCGGCTGGCCGAGACGGGCGACCACGCGGTCGACCTGCTCGTCAACTGCGCCGGCTACGGCTCGACCGGGTACTTCCGCGAGCTGTCCCTGGAGCGCGAGACCCACCAGATCCGGGTCAACCTGCTGGCGCCGGTCGCGCTCACGCACGCCGCCCTGGACCGGATGAGCGGCCGGGGACACGGCGGCATCCTCAACGTCTCCTCCATCGTCTCCGGGCTGCCGATGCCCAAGTCGGCCGTGTACGGGGCCTCCAAGGCGTTCCTCGGCTCGTTCGGGGAGAGCCTGTACATGGAGGCGCGCCGCAGCGGCGTCCACGTCACCACCGTACGCACCGGCCTGGTCCGCACGGAGTTCCACGACGCGGCGGGACTCGACACCGCGGGGCTGCCCAAGATGGCCTGGCTGACACCGGAGCAGGTCGTGGCGCCGGCCCTGAAGGCCGTCGCCAAGGGCCGCGCGTTCGTCACCCCCGGCGCCATGAACCGTATGCAGCCCTACTTCCTGGCGGCCACCCCGCGGCCGCTGCTCCAGGCGGTGGTGCGGCGCATGTACCGCGTGTGACGGACGCGGTGGCGCGCGCGGCGGCGGCCCCGGCACCTGGTGTGCCGGGGCCGCCGCGCGTACCGCTCACTTCTGACGGGCCAGGGAGGCCGCCGCCCGCGCGCCGGCGACAACGGTGTCGTCGAGGTCGACAAGGCCCAGTTCGAGAGCGAAGATGACCAGGCACAGCCGGTTGCGCAGCCCCAGTTTCCGCATCAGGCGCTGGACGTGGGAGCGCACGGTGTTCACGCTCACCCAGAGCAGGTCCGCGATCTCGGTGTTGTCCCGGCCGCTGCCGATGAGGGCGAGGACCTCGCGTTCCCGCTCGGACATGACGCTGAGCGTGGCGCGGGCGTCCCGGTTGACCGTCCACTCGAAGGCGAGGTTGCCGGTGCTGAGCTGGTCGCAGTGGAGGACCTCCTCCGCCATGACGGTGCAGCCCTGCGTCACCAGGAGCGCCGCGTCGGCCAGTTCCCGGTCCGGGGCGGTGCTCAGGGCGATGCCGCGGGCCCCGAACCACATGGCCCCGGACAGCTCCCTGAACGGCTCGTCCGCGACGAAGAGCGTCGGCGCGTGCGGAGCCGACGGGTGCGACGTGTACCGGTGCGCCAGCATCATGCTGTCCCGGTCGACGGCGGCCACCACCAGCTCCACCTCCGGCAGCGGTTCCCGGTCGTGCGGCCGTACGACGAACCCGTCGAGTCCGGCGAACCGCTCCTCCAGGGCGCGGCGTCTGACTTCGTCACTTCCCATGATGCGCACGGATATCAATGACTCCCCCTGATCATCGACGACTGCTCGGCCCCGAGCCGGGCCGCGGGCCCCGTTACCTCCTCACCGTCCGCCGCACACCTGCCTTCTCCAGCCGCGGCAGGACCTCGGCGGAGAAGTACTCAAGTTCGCCAAGATAGTCGACAAACGACAGCGCGAGGCCGGAAACGCCGGCTTCGGCGAACTGGACGATGCTGTCAGCTATTTCATCCGGTGTGCCGACCAGCGGGAATCCACCGTGCCCCGCCGCGAAGCGCGGGCGGAACATCGCTATTTGCTCCTGGCTAAACGACTGGGCGTTGATTCCCTGGCCGCTCATCACCGTGTCCACACCGGCCCAGTCGGCGTTCTCGTCCGCGTAGTGACGCAGGTATTCCTCGGCCTCGCGGTGCGTGGGACGGCACACCACGTACGCGTTCGACAGGACCCCGACCCGGCGGCCGCCGGCGCGGGCCGCCGCCTCCTCGACGCTGTCCACCAGCGCGGCGCCCCGCCGCGGATCGAAGGTGGCGGTCAGCAGGAAGTCGGCGTTGCGGGTGGCGAAGGAGCGGCCCGCCGGGGACACGGCCGCGTTGATGACCGGCAGCCGCCCGGCGACGGGCCGGGGGCTCGTGTGCAGCCCGCGCAGCCCCGGGAAGAAGGTGCCGTCGTGGTCGAAGGGCTCCTCGCTGCTCCAGAGCCGGCTCACCACGTCCCACCACTCCTGCGCGTGCGCGTAGCGCTGGTCGGGGCTGCCCGGCAGGTCGAGCCCGAACGCCTCGTACTCCGCCCGGTACCAGCCGGCGACGATGTTCAGCCCGGCCCGGCCGCCGCCGATCCGGTCCAGGGTGGCCAGCTGCTTGGCGGCGACCACGGGCGGCAGCAGCGCGCTGTGCACCGTGGCGAAGACGGAGATGTGCTCGGTGGCCGCGAGCAGGCCGGCGGCCCAGGTGACCGTCTCCAGGACGCTGTCGTGGAAGGCCGTCCCCTCCCAGCCGATCCAGCGGCCCACGGGGAGCAGGAAGTCGATGCCCGACCGGTCCGCGAGCCGCGCCAGCCGGAGGTTCTCCTCCCAGCTGCCCGACCAGCGTTCGGGGACCGTGGTGATGGCCAGGCCGGATGATGCGTTGGGCGCGAACAGCCCCAGCTTGAAACCGCTCTCTACGGACATCGCGTGTGCCATGGAACCCTCTCCGGGTGCTCGATGCTCGGAAGCCCCTCCAGGGGCCCGGGGGAGCCGTGGAAGGGCATATTCACCGTGGCAGACGGCGATTAAGGCGCCGTAAGAGCTGTGCAGTGCCGAGCGGAGAGGGGTGCCGCGGCGGTCAGCCGGACCAGGTGTTCCGTGCGCGGTAGGCGGGGGCCCAGAGGGTCTTCATGGCCATCCGCATCGGCGCGGGCATGAACTCCCGTACCCGGCGCAGGTTCTCCTCGGACGCCTCGTCGAGCAGCCAGGGGAACAGTTCGGCGGCCCCGGCCGGGCCGAGACTCTCGCGCTGTACGGCGGTGAACTCCTTCCACTGCGCGGCGGTGAGCGCCTCCTCGATGTACGGCAGGCCCTCCGTCTCCTCGTGCTCCAGGTGCGACTCCAGGCACGCGGCGAGCGCGGCGACCGCCCCCTCGGCCCGGTCCGCCGGGGCGAGCGGATCGGCGAGCACGGCGTCCACCCGGGCAAGGAGCGGATCGAGCAGCTCGTGCTCGGCCTCCAGGTCCCGGAGCGTGGCGAGGGTGCCGGGGCGGTGGGCGAGGCCCGCGGCCATCCGGGGCCACAGGTCCCGGTCCTCGCCCTCGTGGTGGATGTGCAGCTGCGCCTTGAAGATCTGCCAGCCCGTCGCGACCCGCTCGCGGGCCAGCGGGTCGCCGCCGGGCCCCCGGCCGGCCGCGGCCCGCTCAAGGCGTCGCAGATCGCGGCGGAAGGCGTCGTGGCTGACCAGCATGATGGTGAGGTCGACGTGGCTCTTGGTGCTCCTGGCCATCCTTGCTCTCCGTTTCGTTTCCCGTCGCGGGTTCCCGTCGTACCGGTGGGCGGTGGCATGCCGATGGGCGGCCGGGAAGGGGAGGCCGGCCGCCCATCGGGTCCACGGAACGGGTCAGGCGCGCTTGCGCCCCACCACGGCCGTCCCGTGCGCGGGGAGCCGCAGCACCTCCTCGACCTCCAGACCGGCCTCCTCCATCCAGCCCCGGCACTCCGCCGGCGTGTACTCGTTGCCGGCGGGGGACTGCATCATCATCGTGAGGCTCATCAGGAGGGTGTCGGCGTCCCGGCGGTCGTCGTCGATCATCGGGTCGTAGACGATGACGGCGCCACCGGCCGGGACGCGCGCGGCGGCCTGGGCGATCAGGCCCTTGCGGGTGGCCACCGGGGTGTCGTGCAGGACGTTGCCGAAGATGACGACGTCCGCGCCGGGGATCTCGTCGTGGTAGAAGTCACCGCCGTGGAACGTCATCCGGTCGAGCACCCCGCGCTCGTCGGCCAGCTCCTCCAGGAACGGCTTCATCACCGGGCGGTCGAAGACCCCGCCGCGCAGGTGCGGGTGGGCCTGGAGCAGCGTGCCGGCGAGGTTGCCGCGGGCGCCGCCGATGTCCACGAACGACGTGTGCCGCGACCAGTCGTAGACCCGGGCCAGCTCCGGGCCGATCGCGCTGTTGAGGCTGTCCATGGCGCTGAGGAACTGGCGCAGCCGCTCCGGGTCGCGGAAGATCTGCGCGAAGGGCACCTTCTGCGCGTCCTGGCCGTGGGCGTCACCGGTGCGCAGCATGTTGGCCAGCGACTCCGGGTCGGCGCCCAGGAAACCCGACGTCATCCGCAGGAAGCCGCCGACGTAGCCCTGCTGGCCGGGGATCAGGTTGCGGGCGGCGGCGGGGCCGTTGGCGTAGACCCCGGCGGCGTCGCGGGAGAGCAGCCCGAGCGCGGTCAGCGAATCGAGGAAGTCGGGCACCCCGCGTTCGTTCAGACCCAGGCGCTCCGTTATCTGCGCCGCCGTGCCCTGCTCCTTGCTGAGCGCCTCGAACACACCCATGTCCATGGCCGTCATGAGCAGCTTGCTGCGCATGAACGACCAGCCGATCAGCATGATGTCGAACGCGTCGTCCAGAGGGGCGCCAGGGGTCGCCGACACGGTCTTTTCCGACGTGGTCATGGAAATTTCCTTTCGATTCACGGTTAGGCCGTCCACATGCCGACGTTTTCCAGGGCCGCCCGGTCGGAGTCCAGAACGATCCGGTGCACGAGGCGGAGATCGTCACCCGGCTCGATCCCGAGCTCGTCCACGAGGCACTGCCGTGTGGACCGGTACACCTGCAGGGCCTCGCCACTGCGTCCCGACAGGAACAGGGCGACCATCAGCAGCGCGTGCAGACGCTCGTTGTAGGGGTTGGCCGCGACCAGCTCCCGCAGCCGGGCGATGGCTTCGCCGCGCCGCCGGCCGAGCCGCACCTCCAGGGAGATACGGCCCTCCTCGACGCCGATCCACGACTCCTCCAGGCGGGACGCGGCGCTCTGCACCAGCATTCCCTCGCGCAGCCCCACCAGGGGGGCGCCGCGCCACAGTTTCGACGCCTTGGAGAAATGCTGGAGCGCCGATTCCGCGTCGTGGTTCTCCAGGGCGACCATGGCCAGTTCGCGATGCCGGTCGAATTCGACGATGTCGAGCATTCCGTCGCCGATGGAAAGATAGTAACCCGGAGGTTCACCGATGAGGAAGAGATCTCCGCCGGCGCTGCTGCTGTGCAGCATTTTCCGGAGCTGCGAGACATATACGCGCAGCGCCTGGAGTGCCGTGCGGGGCGGGCCCTGCGGCCAGAGCTCGTCGATGAGGGATTCGATGGAGAGAACCCGGTGGTGATTGACCAGAAGGGCCGCGAGAAGTGCCCGGAGCTTATGTGCCTGTGGGGTGAGTATTCGATCCCCGTCGTGCACTTGCAATTGTCCCAGAAGCTTGAAACGCACGTTGACGAATCCCCCGTTGCGGATCGGCGGCGACTATTGGTACGGCTGCAGCTTGTGCATGGCTCCGGCGAAGAATCCGAGCGGTCGCCCGTCGCGTCGCAGCAGACCGGTGTCGATGACCCGGCCCACGACGATCACGTGGTCGCCGCCGGGGATCTGCTGCGCCACCTCACAGGTGACGTACGCCAGGGAGTTGGTGAGCACAGGGCTGCCGCCCAGGCCCGGCAGGGAGTTGACCTTGAGGAACCGGTCGACTCCGGAGGCGAAGAGGCCGGCGATGCCGCGCTGCTCCTCGGACAGGATGTTCACGGTGAACGACGAGCCGACGTCGAGGGCGGCCCGGAACGACGACCGGTCGTGCAGGCAGAACAGGACCAGCGGGGGGTCGAGCGACAGGGACGTGAACGAGTTCACGGTGACTCCGAAAAGCTCTCCGGAGTAATTCGCCGTAATGACCGTCACGCCGGTCGCGAAACGCCCGAATATCGCGCGTAGCTGCCGCTGGTCGATAATGCCGTCCACTTCGGGCGCGGTGGCTTGCTGTGCCATCGGGGCTTCTCTTCCTGCTTCATATCGAGAGGCGTATGTCGAGAGGCGTATTGAATGTCCGAGGGGATGGGAAAGGAGTCCGCCCCGCTCATTGCGCGCTGACCACAGGAACTAGGTATTTCGCTCTTCGATGGCTTGAAGCTACCAGAGCCCGGCTGGGGTCGGCATCAACCTCTCGGACGAACCGCGTCCGCCCTAAGCCGGCGGGCCGGGAGAAACGGTGCGGCCCGGGACACGAGCATGTCCCGGGCCGCACCCGTATTTCGCGCGAGTTTCGAGGATGTGCCGGTCAGAGCATCGCGGTGCCCCCGTCCACCAGGAGGTGGCTGCCGGTCAGGTACGACGAGCGCTGCGACGCGAGGAACGCGATGGCCTCCGCGACGTCCTCGGGCGTCCCGTTGCGCTTCACGGCGGTCCGGTCCGCGTTGGCCTTGCGGACGTGCTCCGGCACGTCCGACGCCGCCGAGCTGAGGATGAGGCCCGGCGCGACCAGGTTGACCCGCACGCCGGCGGGACCCACCTCGCGGGCGAGGGTGCGGGCCGCGGCCTCCAGCGCCGCCTTCGCCATGGAGAGCGCCCCGAACCCCTCCGGCGAGCGCCGGGCGAGGGTCGCGCCGACGGCCACCACGGCACCGCCGGCACCGCGGTCGACCATCCCCGGAACCAGCGCGTGCACCGGGTTGAGGAACGCCGCCAGCTGCGCCTGCACCACGTGCGGGGCCTGGGTGCGGGGGGCCTTGAGGAGCGGGCCGGGACGGGCGGTCCTGGCGTCGACGCCGGCGGCGTTGGCGATCAGGATGTCGACCGGCCCGAGTCTCTCCTGCGCCAGGGCGGCGAGCCGGTCGGTCTCCTCGGCGCGGGTGACGTCGGCCCGCAGCGCCACCGCGGTGCCGCCGCCGGCCTCGATCTCCTCGACCACCCGGCGCGCGGACTCCTCGTCCGACCGGTAGTTGACCGCCACGGCCGCGCCCTCACGGGCGAGGAGGAGCGCGGTGGCGGCGCCGATGCCGCTGCCGCCGCCGGTGACCAGGGCCGTCTTTCCGGCGAAGGCGCCGGGCAGTGCTGTGTCGTTCATCGGGAGTGCTTCCTTCCATGAGTGCGGTCCGGGTCAGCGCCCGGACCCGGCCTTGATCCGGCGGAGCGGGAGCAGGAAGACGAGCAGGAACACCAGGCCGTAGACGACGACCTCGTAGCGCAGGCTGGTCCTCATCGAGTCCGAGAAGTGCTGCTCCCGCGCCGTCCGAAGGGACGCGTGCACCAGGCGTGGCACGGCGGGGTCCCCGGTCCGCCGGGCCTGTTCGTCGAGCGCGACGCACCGGGGCACCGGCGCGCCGCGGTCGTCGGTGCGCGCCTGGGCGGTGAAGCAGTCGACCAGGGAGCGCTCCAGCTCCCGGGCGTCGTGCGCGGACACCGACAGCTGCCTCAGCCCGGCGTCCAGACGCGGTACCTCGTGCTGTGCCTGGGCCTGTGCGTTGCCGCTCAGCAGGCCGAAGAAGAGGGCGCCGAGCACCGCGACGCCGACCGCGTTGCCGGACTGGCCCACCATGGCCTTGACGCCGGCCGCCGAGCCGGCGCTCGGGCCGACCGCCTCGGCGAGCACGACGTCGTTGACGGTGGTGACGATCAGACCGAGTCCGAGGCCGACCACGAGACCGGCGGGCGCGAGCCGCCAGAAGGACAGGTCGGTCGGGTAGGCGTCGAGGGTGGCCATCAGCGCCACCATGCCGAGCGCCATCACGGCGGCCCCGGCCTGCACCAGGCGCTTGCCGAACCGGGGCATGAGCGGGATGGCGATGCCGGAGGCCAGCCCCGTGCCGAGCGCGATGGGCAGGAAGGCCAGCCCCGTGCGGAGCGCGGACCACTCGTAGCCGGCCTGCAGTTCGACGGCGAGCACCAGGAAGAACGCGGAGATGCCCGCGAAGCTCATGAACTGGACGACCAGACCGGTCCCGAAGGAGCCGCCCCGGAACAGGGCCAGGTCGACGACCGGCGAGCCGCCCCGCCGCTCCAGCGACCGCTGGTGCAGCAGGAACAGCCCGAGGACCGGCACGGCGAGCGCCAGCATCGTCCAGATCCACCAGGACCACCCGGCGTCCCGGCCCTGGATCAGGGGGAAGGTCACCAGGGCCACCGCGGCGGTGCCGAGCAGCGTGCCCACCGGGTCCAGGCCGGGGCGCTGGGGCGAGCGCCGCTCCGTCACCAGCAGCGTCGCGCCGACCGCGGCGAGCACCCCGATGGGCACGTTGATCAGGAAGATCATCCGCCAGCCGGAGCCGAACAGGTCGAGGTCGACCAGCGCACCGCCGACCAGCGGTCCGGCGATGCCGGCGAGACCGGTGACGCCGCCGAGCGCGCCGAACGCCGCCGCGCGGTGCTTCCCCGTGAACGTGACGTGGATGATCGCCTGGACCTGCGGGAACATCAGCGCCGCCGCGAGGCCCTGGAGGAGCCGGTACACCACGATCTGGGTGGAGCCGGTGGCGGTGCCGCAGAGCAGGGAGGCCGCGGCGAACGCCAGCACCCCCCAGACGAAGACCCGGCGGCAGCCGAAGATGTCGCCGAGCCGGCCGCCGGCCACCAGCCCGGCCGCGAAGGTGAGTTGGTAGCCCGCGAGCATCCACTGCACCTCGGCGTAGCCGGCGTGGAAGGAGGTCTGGATCTCGGGGGACGCGACGGTGACGACGGTGACGTCGAGCAGTTCCATGAAGGCGGCCAGCAGAATGACGGCCAGTCCGAGCCAGGCGCGTCGCGAGGGCGGCGGCGGTGGGTCGGCCGGGGAGGTCGGGGCCGCGGTGCCTGACTTGAGTTCACTCACGAAGGGCTCCCGCAGGTTGCCTGACGAGCAAATAGTTAGTACCCTAACGAACGTTTTACCGGAGGGTCAACCGGCTTTGCCCGCCGCTTCGGCGGCAGGGGATACTGTGGTGACCAGGCAGTGAGCGGAGGTGCGGGTGCCCAAGCAAGAGGCCGAACAGGCACGGGCCCAGGACGACGTGGGTCCCGTCTGGCTACGGAAAAGCATCGCCCCCAAGCTGCGGCTGGCGGCCAAGGAGTCGCGCGGCTTCTTCGAGGACGAGCTCGGCAAGTCCGGGGTCACCTTCGCGACGTGGACGATCCTCGCGACGCTGAAGCTGGAAGGCTCCATGATCCAGCGCACCCTCGCGCAGTACCTCAGCATCGAGGGGCCGACGCTCTCCCGGCACCTGGAGACGATGGAGCGGCGCGGGCTGGTGACCCGTACCCGTGACGGCGCCGACCGCAGGACGGCCGTGGTCGCCCTGACCGACGAGGGCACCGCGCGGTACGCGGAGATCGAGTCCGTCGCCCTGCGCAGCCAGGAGCGGATGCTGCGCGGGCTCAGCGACACCGACGTGGCCCAGCTGAGCACGCTGCTGGAGAAGATCCGGTCCAACGTCCGGCCCGACTGAGCGGTCTTCGACGACGACGTCGGCATGGGGTCCTCACCTCGACGGCACGTACCGGCGCGCTCGCGCGCCCTGGTTCCTGTGCCGCATCTCAGCCGACGGCTGTGAAGCGCCCCTCAAGCGGGTGAAAAAACGCGGGCGGGCCGGGTGCCCGCGACACGGTCGAGGTGTCGCGGGCGCCCGGCCCGCCGGTCGTCCGGCCGGCTCACTCGGTGACGAAGTCGCCCATCATCGCCATGTCCTCGTGCTCCAGGTTGTGGCAGTGGATCATGAACGCGCCGGTGTAGTCGGTGAACCGGGTGACGATCTCGACGGCCTCGGCCGGACGCAGATCGACCGTGTCCTTCCAGCCGTGGTCGTACGCCCCCGGGGCGCGGTTGTTGCGGGAGACCACCTGGAAGTGGTCCAGGTGCAGGTGGACCGGGTGGTGGAAGTTGGTGGTGAAGCGCCACACCTCCGTCCGGCCGAGCCGGGGCCTGGCCAGCGCGCGGCCCGGCTCGTACTCCTTGCCGTTGATCGTCCACCCCGCGGTGGAGCCGCGGAAGTGGAAGTCGCGGGTGACGACGGCGCCGTGCGGATCGAGCCGGGCCACCTCGGAGAGCCTCTCCGGTACGCGCGTGTCGTCCTTCGGTGACCCCGAGCCGACGTCGAAGCGCATGACCTCCGCGGTGGAGCCGTCCCCGAAACGGTTGAGAAGGCGCACCCGCGTGCCGGGGCGGTAGCGGGCGAAGTCGACGACGACGTCGAAACGTTCGGCCGGGGCCAGCTCCAGGGCGTCGTGGCCGCGCGGCCGGTCGAGGAGGCCGCCGTCGCTGCCGATCTGCGTGAACGCGTCGCCGCCGGGCGGCTGCGGGTCCAGTTCCAGCTTGTACAGGCGGGCGTTGGAGGCGTTCAGGAACCGCAGCCGGTAGCGCAGCCGTTCCGTCTCCAGGACCGGCCAGGGTGCCCCGTTGACCAGGACGACGTCGCCGAGGACGCCGTTCATGTAGGCGTCGGTGACCCCGGGCGTGTGCAGCTCCGGATCGATCCAGGGGTAGCGGAACTGCCCGTCCGCGGTGAAGGAGCGGTCCGCGATCATCAGCGGGATGTCCCGCTCGCCCCGGGGCAGCGGCAGCCGCTCCTCCTCGTCGTCGTGGACCAGGTGGAAGCCGGCCAGGCCCATCCAGACCGCCGCGCCGGTGTATCCCATGCGGTGGTCGTGGTACCAGAGCGTGGCGGCCCGCTGGTCGAACGGGTACGTGTAGCTGCGCGTCCCCTCGGCCAGGTCCATCGCGCCGTGGTCCATGGCCATGCCGTGGTCGCCGCCGGACATGTCCATCGCGGCCCGGTGGGCGTCGTAGGAACCGTCCGCCGGGAGGATCAGCGACGTCGGATAGCCGTCGCTCGCCGCCGGGGTGTGACCGCCGTGCAGGTGGACCACGGCGGGCCGGTCCAGGTCGTTGCGGTGCCTGACCACGGTGCGGCGGCCGGAGCGCGAGACGAGGGTGGGGCCCGGGAAGGTGCCGCCGTAGGTCCACGCCCTTGTCTTCAGGCCGGGCAGGATGTCCAGTTCGGCGGCGCGCTGGGTGATCTCGTAGGTGTCCGTGGAGCCGCTGGACGACACCGGTTCGAGGACCGGCGGCACCGGCAGCGGGACCTGATAGCGCTTCGGCGGTTCGACGGCGCTGGTGAGCAGCCGGCCGGGACGTCCTTCGGCGGCCCAGTCGCTCAGCGCCGGCCAGCCCGCCGCGGTGACGGCGCCCACGCCGAGGACCGCGCCGCCCGCCCCCAGGAAGGCGCGCCGCCTCACGGGACCAGCTCCGTGGACGGGGCCTTCTCCCGCACGGGCGCGGCGGTGCGGGCGGCCGGCAGGGGAGTGGTCATCGCGCGCTGCGACAGCACGGCGACGGCCGAGACCAGGATGACGCCGAGCAGGACGTGCGAGGCGACACTGCGGTTCAGGCCCAGCATCATCTGGCCGATGAGCGCGAGCAGCACCACCAGGGAGGCCGGGAACACCGTCTTCGGGCCACCGGAGCGGCGGACGAGGAACGCCGCCACCGCCATCAGCAGGGCGACGACCACGATGCCGCGGCCGAGCAGGCCGTGCATCCGCAGCATGTCGAAGTGGCCGCCGAGGAAGCCGCCCGCCAGGGCGGTCTGAGCGAGCATCAGGACGGACTGGAGCAGCGCGAGGACGCGCAGCGAGATCAAGGACTTACGTAACGACATGGGTGTTCCTCAACGGCGTCGTGGGACAGAGGCGCATGTGCCCAACAGTTCGTGAGCTATCAAATCGTCTAGTCGTACCCGTGCGCAACCCCGAACGCCCGCGCGCGGGCGCGGAACCGGAGTCCGGTCGATCTTGGGCCGGACCGGTAAAGCGGCGATGAAGCGGCAGTTCGACGCGGGATGAAGCCGCGCCCGACGGCCGTTCCCCGACAGCGGCCGCGCTGCCTACGCTGCTCCGCGTCACCCCGCCCCATCCATGGACCGGCGACCCATGCCGTCCCGACCGGAGGCACCACGATGTCGGCGCACACCCCTGCCCAGACCCCTTGGATACGACGGCTCGTCAGCACGCCCGCCGGACGCCCGCGGCTGGTGTGCTTCCCGCACGCCGGCGGCTCCGCCGGCTACTTCCGGCCCCTGGCGGTCGCGCTGTCGCCGCACCTGGAGACGGTCGCGGTGCAGTACCCCGGACGGCAGGAGCGACGCGGCGAGGCCCCGCTGGAGAGCGTCGGCCGGCTCGCGGACGAGGCGTTCGCGGCACTGGCCCCGGCCCTGTCCGGCCCCTTCGCCTTCTTCGGGCACAGCCTCGGCGCGCTGGTCGCCTTCGAGGTCGCCCGGCGGTTCGAGGCGGCGGGGGAGACCGGGCCCGCACGGCTCTTCGCCTCCGCCGTGTGCGCGCCCTCGGTGCTGCGCCGGCCCACGGCACACCTCGCCGACGACGAGACGCTCGTCGCCGAACTCCGCGCCCTGGCCGGGGCCGACCGGGGCGGACTGTCGGCGGCCGAGGTCCGCGGCCTGCCGCTGCCCGCCGTCCGCGCCGACTACCGGGCCGTCGAGCACTACCGGGTCGAGCCCGGCGCCCGGATCGGCGCCCCGGTGACCGCGCTCGTCGGCACCGAGGACCCGATCGTCTCCCGCGACGACGCCGCCGCGTGGGCCGGGCACACCACCGCGGGCGGCACCCTGCGGGTCTTCGACGGCGGCCACTTCTACCTCGACCACCAGGTGCACCGCGTCGCGGAGACCGTCGTCGCGGCGTTCGCGCCGCGGGCCGCCGCCCTCGCGCCGTGAGAGCCGGGGCGCCCCGGCTCCCGGGCCGGTTCACGGCCGCCCGTCACCGTGCTTTCGCACCGCTTAATCGGCCCTGCCTACCGTCGAGGAGCCGTCGCAACCGGGCCGCACGGACGTATCGCACGGATGTGCGACATGGACGTACGACACGGACGTACCGCACGGACCTACCGCACGGACGAACCGCACGGACGTACGAGACAGACGTACCGCGGCCGACGGCGCCGCGCCGCGCCGGCGGTCACCGCCCTCCGGCGGGCACTACCGACCCACCCGGACACACCTTTGGAGAGCCGATCGATGACCACTGTCCCTGGCCAGGTCAAGCCCGCCGACGTGTGGCGGAAGGCGGACGACGCCAAAGAGTTCCTCGACCGGGCGGCGATCGAGCTGGCGTCGGTCAAGGAGGAACTCGACCGGATGCTCCGGGTGACCGCCGGCAGCCACGTGCTGGACGTCGGCTGCGGCACGGGCAACGACGTACGGGCGATCGCCGAGCGGGTGGGCCCCACCGGCCGGGTCGTCGGTCTCGACTCCAGCGCGGAGCAGATCGAACGCGCCGTCCCCGCCGCGCCCGGCGCCGCCCCCACCGAGTTCCTGCACGGACAGGCCGACGCCCTGCCGTTCGCCGACGCCACCTTCGACGCGGCCCGCGCCGAGCGCGTCATCGAGCACGTGCCCGACCCCGCCGCGGCCGTCGCCGAGATGGTCCGGGTCGTCAAGCCCGGCGGACAGATCCTGATCACCGACCCCGACCACGGCCTGTGGGCCCCCGACCTGAGCGACCACCGGCTGACCCGCACCGTCATGAACTGGTGGAGCGACCACGTCCCCAACCCGTGGGCCGCGCGCCGGCTGCGCGGACTGCTCACCGCCGCCGGTGCCGCGGACGTCACCGTGCGGCTCCAGCCGGTCGTGCTCACCAGCCTGGCCGCCGCCCACTCCCTCACCTGGATCGGCAAGGCGGCGGCGGTGGCCGGCGCCCAGGGCGTCGTCGACGCCGCCGCCGCCCGCGCCTGGGGCGAGGAACTGCTGCGCCGGGACGCCGAGGGCACCTTCCTGATGTTCGGCACCTTCGTCGTCGTCACCGGGACCAAGCGGTGAACGCCCCGGCCGGCCCGGACGCCCACGCGCGGCTCGCCCAGCACTGGTTCGGCCGGGCCTGGGCCGGCGGCGACGTCACCATCGCCGACGAGGTCTTCGCCGCCGACTTCGTGCTCAACGGCCGGACGGTGGGCCCGGACGGGCCGCGGCGCAGCGTCCGCGCCGTGCACAGCGCCTTCTCCGACATCGGCGTCGACCTGGACCTGATCATCACCGACGGCTCGCACGTCGTGACCCACTACACCACGACCGCCCGGCACACCGGCACCTACCGGGGCGTCCCGGCGTCGGACCGCTGGATCAAGGTCTCCGGAATCGTCATCTGGGAGATCCGCGGCGGCAAGGTCGTACGCGACTGGAACGTGTTCGACACCGGCGAGGTCGTCGCGCAGATCTCCGCGCCGGCCGCCACCGCCGCCCACGCCAAGTGACCCGAGGAACGAGGAGCGAGTGACATGAGCGAAACCGGTACGGCCCCCACGGGCCTCCACGACTACGACGTCATCATCCTCGGCGCGGCCAGCGCCGGCTCGACCCTCGGTGCCATCCTGGCCAACCACGGCACGCGGGTCCTGCTCATCGACGCCGCGGTCCACCCGAAGTTCGCCGTGGGCGAGTCCACGACGCTGTACACCCTCAAGGGCTACCGCCAGCTCGCCGAGCGGTACGGCATCCCCGAGCTGGAGTACCTGACGTCCTACGAGTCGGGACTGGAGAACATCGGACCGACGTCCGGCGTCAAGAAGCACTTCGGCTTCATGCTGCACAAGGAGGGCGAGGAGCCGGACCCGCTGGAGGTCAACCAGTTCAGCCCGCCGTCGAAGGCGCTCCAGACCGGCCACCTGTTCCGGCAGGACACCGACGCCTTCCTCTTCCACACCGCGATCAAGTACGGCTGCTCCGTGCGCCAGGGCTTCCGGGTGGCCGACATCGAGCTGGGCGAGGACGAGGTCGCCGTCTCCGACGCGCGCGGCGAACGGTTCACGGCCCGCTACCTCGTCGACGGCAGCGGCTTCCGCTCCCCGGTCGCCGACAAGCTCGGCCTGCGCGAGGGCCCCGACGCCCTCAAACACCACTCGCGCTCCATGTTCACGCACATGATCGGTGTGAAGCCCACCGACGACGTGCTGCGCATGGAGCCGGAGGACCTGCCGCCCATCCCGTGGGTCGAGGGCACCATGCACCACATGTTCGAGCGGGGCTGGATCTGGTCCATCCCGTTCAACAACGAACCCCGGTCGAAGAACCCGCTGGTGAGCGTCGGCCTCACCTTCGACGAGCGGCTCTACCCCAAGCCCGAGGGCGTCACGCCCGAGGAGGAGTTCCGGCAGTTCATCAAGCGGTTCCCCGCCGTGGAGCGGATCTTCGCCGACGCGGTGACCGTCCGGCCCTGGACCTCCACCGGCCGCCTCCAGTACACCTCCAAGGAGACCGTCGGCCACCGCTGGTGCCTGATGTCGCACGCGGCCGGCTTCCTCGACCCGCTGTACTCCCGCGGCCTGACCAACACCACCGAACTCATCAACGCCTTCGCCTGGCGCCTCCTGGACGCGCTGCGCGAGGACGACTTCGACGTGGCGCGCTTCCGCTACGTCGACACCCTCCAGAAGGGCCTCATCAAGTACAACGACGCCCTGGTCAACGCCTCGTTCATCGGGTTCTCCGACTACGAGCTGTGGAACGCCGTCTACCGGGTGTGGGCCGCCGCCGAGGTACCCATCAACCTGCGCTTCGACCGCTACATCGAGCGGTACCGCGCGACCGGCGACGACCAGGTCTTCAAGGACATGGAGGACGTCGAGTTCCCCGGCCTGCTCCTGCCCGACCAGCCCGAGTACAAGGCCGTCTTCGACGAGATGGTGGTCCTGTGCGACGCGGTCGACCGCGGGGAGCTGCCCGCCGCCGTGGCCGGCCGCAAACTCATGGCGGCCATCGAGGCATCGCCCGGCATCATGCGCGGCATCGGGGTGGAGGACAGGAACCGGCGGTTCATGTTCCCCGGCATCCCCGAGCTGAAGGCCATGTCCGCCTGGCTCCTGGACGAGGCGCCCGAGGAGATGCGCTACCTCGCCCCGACGGAGCCGGCCGTCGGCGCGGGCACCGGGACCGCCGTACGCGAAGTGATCATCCCCGAATAGCGCGGAAGGCGGGCACACGGTGGCGGACGGGAAGCGGGGAGCCGGGCACGGCCGGCGGCCGGGGATCGTCGTCGTCCTGGCGAGAGGCGTCCTCTTCTGCGCGGGCCGCCTCGGCCGGGTCGTCTACGAGGGGCTGCGGGCGGCGGGCTCCATGTGGGTCTACGTCCCGCCCGACGACGAGTACGACGACCATGACGCGGGAGACGCGGGCGACGCGGACCAGGCGGTCGACGCCACCGGCGGCGGCGCGCGGCCGCGGATCCTCGACGCCCCGCCCGAGGGGCACCCCGAGCGGCTGCCGGCCCGCACCTCCCCGTCCCCCGAGGAACAGGACCTGTGGGCGCGCTTCTACGCCGACGACTGACCGGTCCCCGCCTTCTGTCTGCGCTCCCCGCCCCCTTCCTTCCGCCCTCCTCGTGCTGTCTCGTGCTAGCTGCAACGGAGTTGATGATGGACAAACGACTGTTCACCTCGGAGTCGGTGACCGAGGGACACCCCGACAAGATCGCCGACCGGATCAGCGACACGATCCTCGACGCGCTGCTGCGCCAGGACCCGGCGGCACGCGTCGCGGTCGAGACACTGATCACCACCGGGCAGGTGCACGTCGCGGGCGAGGTCACCACGACCGCGTACGCCGACATCGCCGCCCTGGTGCGCGAGACCGTCCTGGAGATCGGCTACGACTCCTCGGCCAAGGGCTTCGACGGCGCCTCCTGCGGGGTGTCGGTGTCGATCGGCGCCCAGTCGCCGGACATCGCCCAGGGCGTGGACACCGGGGGCGCCGGCGACCAGGGTCTGATGTTCGGCTACGCGAGCGACGAGACCCCGAACCTGATGCCGCTGCCGATCGAGCTGGCCCACCGGCTCTCCCGCCGCCTGGCCCAGGTGCGCCGCGACGGCACCGTTCCCTACCTGCGCCCCGACGGCAAGACCCAGGTGACCGTCGAGTACGACGGCGACCGGGCAGTCCGCCTGGACACGGTGGTCGTCTCCACCCAGCACGCCGCCGGGGTCGACCTGGAGGCGCTGCTCACCCCGGACGTGCGCGAACACGTCGTCGAGCACGTCCTGTCCCAGCTGGCCGGCGACGGCATCAAGGTGGAGACGGACGACTACCGCCTCCTGGTCAACCCGACGGGCCGGTTCGAGATCGGCGGTCCGATGGGCGACGCGGGCCTGACCGGCCGCAAGATCATCATCGATACGTACGGCGGCATGGCCCGGCACGGCGGCGGGGCGTTCTCCGGCAAGGACCCCTCCAAGGTGGACCGCTCCGCCGCGTACGCGATGCGCTGGGTGGCGAAGAACGTCGTCGCGGCGGGCCTCGCGCGGCGCTGCGAGGTCCAGGTCGCCTACGCCATCGGCAAGGCGGAGCCGGTGGGCCTGTTCGTGGAGACCTTCGGGACCGGCACCGTTCCCGTCGACGTCCTCCAGCGGGCGATCGGCGAGGTCTTCGACCTGCGCCCGGCCGCCGTCATCCGCGACCTGGACCTGCTGCGGCCCATCTACGCGCAGACCGCCGCCTACGGTCACTTCGGGCGCGAACTCGCGGACTTCACCTGGGAGCGGACGGACCGCGCGGCCGCCCTGAGCGCGGCGGCCGGCCGGCCGTAGCCCGGGTCCGTCCCCGAACCCCAGCAGTCAGGAGGAGCCATGCACGAGGAAGCGGAGGAGCAGCAGCTCGAACGGGACCGGTCGGCGGCGCCGCCGCTCGTCCTCGCCGGCGTGGAGGAAGACCCCGGGGAGCGGCACATCGTCCGCGGCATCGACTGAACCGGCACCGCGCCCCCGCCCACCGCACCGTTCACCGCACCACGCAGCGCAGTCCGCGGCACCGGCCGCGGGCTGCGCTGTCCGCGCTGCCGGAACCGGTCGCGCGGCTGGTTTTCCGGGGGTTGATGGGGACTTTGCGCCGCACTGGGACGGTCGACGGGTCGGTCCCGAATCTTCAGTGAGGCGAATATGGCCAAGTCCGTCAACGCAGAGCTGGAACCACCGCCGCTGCGGAACGTCCGGTCCCTCACGGGCCTGCGGTTCCTGATGTCCATCACCGTGTTCATCTCCCACCTCGCGGTGATGATGCCGGTGCCGCACGTCAACGACGTCCTCGGGCTCGCCGGGTCCGGCGGTACGTTCTTCCTGGTGCTCTCCGGCTTCGCGCTCACCTGGAGCTTCCGGGGCAACGACACCCTCGGGTGGTTCATGGGCCGCCGCATGGCCCGGATCTGGCCCACCCTGGTGATCGCCGTCGCGCTGCCCCTCGGCTTCGCCCTCGCCGCCCCGGGGACCGACGCCGGGCACATGATCGGCGCGGCCTTCGCCAGCGTCTTCTTCGTACAGGCGTGGATACCCGGGGTGGTCCTGGAGACGACCAACCCCGTGACCTGGATGCTGTCCTGCGTCGTCTTCTTCTACGCGATCTTCCTGTGGGTCGGCCGCTACGCGCTGCGGCGCAGCCTCCGCCAGCTCGCCTGGCTCGCGGTCCTGACCCTCGCCTACGGCTGGGTGCTGCGGATCGCGCTGTGGTTCGCCTACCCGCCCAGCGAGCCGCTCGCCCTGGACGACGCCGACGGGCTGACCTTCGGCATCTACTCGCCCCCGGGCCGCATCCACGAGTTCCTGTTCGGCGTGCTGATGGCGGCGGCCATGCGGCGCGGCCTGCGCATCCGCTTCACCGTCGGCCAGGTCACCGCGGTCATCGCCGTCGCCCTCGGTGTCATGTGGCTGCTCGCCGGCGCCTCGATCCGCAGTGCCGTGCCGCACGACCCGCTGGACCTCGTCATGGCCCCGCTGTACGCCCTGCTGCTCGCCGCCTACACCCAGCGCGAGATCGACGGCCGCTCCTCGCTGTGGGCCCGGCCCGCGCTGGTCTCGCTCGGCAAGATCTCCATGGGTGTCTACCTGTTCCACTTCACCGTGATCTTCACCGTCGCCGCCATGGTGTACCCGGACAAGGAGATGGTGGACTTCTTCCTCGACCCGGTGACCCCGGTGAACTCGCACTGGCTGTGGGGAGCCGTGAGCCTCGTGGTCTCCCTGCTCGTCGGCTGGCTGGCACACCGTTTCTACGAGGACCCCGTCGAACGCAGGCTCAGGGCGTACCTCGACGCGCGTTCGGGGAGCGGCCGCTCCACCGGAGCCTCGCGGAAGCCGGCCGACGGCCGCGAGGCACTCGTCGGTTCGTCCGGAGCCGCGGGCCCCGAGTAGTCGGCAGCCCCTTCCGCTCCACCGCATGTGAGCTTCGCACGACGGCCCGGGGGCCGGCCGGCGGTCACGGGTCCGCCGGCCGGCCCCCGGGCCGTCACCGTGCCTCACCCGTCGCCGGGCTGGACGATCCCCGACTCGTAGGCCGCGATGACCAGTTGGGCCCGGTCCCGGGCGTCCAGCTTGCCCATGATGCGGCTCACGTGGGTCTTGGCGGTCAGCGGACTGAGTCCGAGCGACTCGGCGATGTCCGCGTTGTTCAGGCCGCGGGCCACCAGGACGAGGACCTGGCGCTCCCGGGGGGTGAGCGCGGCGAGCCGGGCCGGTGCCGCGCGGAGGGTGCCGCCGGTGCCGGGCGCCCGCAGCACCTGCGCGATGAGCCGGGCGGTCGGGCCGGGGGAGAGGAGGGACTCGCCGACGGCCACCGTGCGGATGGCGTCGAGGAGTTCGGCGGGCCGGGTGTCCTTGACGAGGTAGCCGGAGGCGCCGGCCCGCAGCGCCTCCACGACGTGCTCGTCGGTGTCGTAGGTCGTCAGGATCAGGACCTTGACGCCGGCGAGGTCCTCCTCCTCGGCGAGCAGCCGGGTCGCCTCGATGCCGTCCAGGTCGGGCATGCGGACATCCATGACGACCAGGTCGGCACGGGTGGCGCGGGCCAGTTCGACGGCCTCCTTGCCGGTGCCGGCCTCGCCCACGACGACCATGTCGGGGGCGGATTCGACGAGCATGGCGAAGGCGGCCCGTACGAGGGTCTGGTCGTCGGCGAGCAGTACGCGGATCGGGGTGGTCATCGGGTCGCCCTCTCTCCGTCCGGACCGGTGACCGCCACCGGTCCGCCGCCGTGTGTGCCTGCGGCGGCGACGGCGAAGGACAGGGCGGGCGGCGTGCCGGGTGGTGTGCCGGGTGGTGCGGCAGGGGTCGTGACGGGTGTCGCGCCGGTCTTCGGCCTGCGGCGGGCGGGCTGCCCCGGCAGGCCGGGCGCCGTTGTCAGCGGCAGGACCGCGCTCACCTCGAACCGGCCGTCGGTCCGCGGCCCGGCCTCCAGGGTGCCGCCGACGCTGCGGGCCTGTTCCCGTATGCCCACAAGACCGAACCCCGGCGGGTGCGTCGAGGGCGGTACGGCCCCGGTGGCCCGGTTGGTGACCCGGACGCGCAGCGCGTCGACCTCCTCCCGCACGAGGAGGTCGACCTCGGGCCGCGGCCCGCCGTGCCGCACCGCGTTGGTGAGCGCCTCCTGCACGATGCGGTAGGCGGCCGCGCCGACGGCGGGCGGCGTCCGCCGCGCGGCGGACTCCCCGGGGACCCGCAGGGTGACCGCGGCCCCCGCGGTGCGGGCGGCGGCGGCCAGGTCGGGCAGGGCGTTGAGGCCGGGCAGCGGACCCCGCCCGTGGTCGGGACCGGACCTGAGGACCTGCAAGGTGGCGCGGATCTCGGTGCGCGTCGCACGGCAGGTCTCGGCGATGTCCTCCAGCGCCCGCGCCACGGCGGCCCGGTCCAGCCGCTCCGGGTCGGCGTTCAGTACGTGGGCGGCGACGGAGGTGCGCACGCCGACGAGGGTGATGCTGTGGGCCAGCAGGTCGTGCAGGTCCCGGGCGATGCGCAGCCGCTCCTCCACGACCCGGCGGCGCACCTCCTCCTCGCGGGACTGCTCGGCGCGCTCGGCGCGTTCGACGGCGGCGGCGACGTTCTGCCGGTGGTAGCGGAGGCAGATGCCGAAGGCCAGGAAGGCGACGATCCAGCCGGAGACCCGCAGCGCGTCGGCGCCCTGCGGCAGCCCCTGGGAGAACTTCACGGCGAGCATCAGACCGACGACGCCCGCGCCGGCGACGACGGAGCGCAGCACCGGCCCGGTCGAGGCGACGGTGTAGAGGGCGGCCATCGAGACCACCATCAGGGCCCCGTGGTGGTAGTCGAGGGCGTGGTACGGCACCAGGAAGCCGACCAGCGCGAGGAACGACAGCAGCGGGGCCCGGCGGCGCCACACCATGGGGAGGTGGGCGCCGAGCAGCAGCGCCCAGCCGGCGGGGTCGAGGGCGCGGCCGTCGTCCTGCCCGAGGTGGCCGACGGCCACGGCGACGACGGCCATCGGCACCGCCAGGAGCGCGTCGTCGCGCAGCGTCCGGCGGTCGCGGAGGGCATCATCGGCGAACCGCCGCACCGCATCGCTCACGTTCACGTCCGCATCGTCTCCGCTCGGGTTCGTCGTCGTACGTCTGCCGCCGTTGCCCCGCGAGGGACGGGCGGCGAAGGACGGGCGCCCCCCGGGGGAGGAGGGGCGCCCGTGGCTCGGTCACGGAGCCGGTGTCAGCTTCCGTTCGCGTCCGGCCGGTGCCGTCGCCCGCTGCCGGGACAGGGGACCCGGCCACCACACCTTGCGGCCCAGCGCCACACTCGCGCTGGTCACCAGGTACGTGCGGACCAGGAAGGTGTCGAGCAGCACCCCGACCGCGATCACGAAGCCCAGCTCGACGAGGGTGACCACCGGCATCGCCGTGAGCACGGCGAAGGTGCCGGCGAGGACGAGCCCGGCCGAGGCGATGACGCCGCCGGTCGTGCGCAGCGCGGTGAGCGCCGCGGTGCCGGGTTCCTCGCCGCCGAGGCACTCCTCGCGCATCCGGTGCAGCAGGAAGATGCCGTAGTCGACGCCGAGGGCGACGAGGAACACGAAGGAGAGCAGGGCCAGGGCCGGGTCGGTGCCCTCGAAGCCGAAGAGCGGCTCGAAGACCAGGCCCGCGATGCCCAGCGAGGCGCCCCACACGGCGACGACCGCGGTGAGCAGGATCAGCGGCGCGACGAGGCTGCGCAGCAGGGCGACGAGGATGAGCAGGACGGCGGCCAGGACGATCGGCACGACGATGACGCGGTCCCGGTCGTTGGTGTCGCGCAGGTCGAGCTGCTCGGCGCTGAGCCCGCCCACGTACGCTTCCTGCCCGTCGAGTTCGGAGCGCAGCGCCTCGATCGTCGCGGTCTCGCCCGGGGTCTGCGGCACCGAGTCGGTGATGACGGAGATCTCGGTCCAGCCGCCGCTGCTGCGCCCGCGCTCGGCGCTCTCCACCCCGGAGGTGGCCTCCACGGTCCGCATGACCTCGTCGGCCCGGTCGGTCGCCGCGGCGATGACGAGGGGTTCGGTGCCCCGGGACGGGAACGCCTCGGCCAGTGTCTGCGTGGCGGCGATCGACTCGGGCGTCTTGGTGTAGGAGTCCTCCTGCTTGAGGCTCTCGGGCAGGTTGAACGCGCCGAGGGCGAGCGCGCCGAGCAGGACGGCGCCGGAGGCCAGCACCGTGAGGGGCCGGCGGCCGGCGGACGCGCCCATCGCGGAGAAGAGCGAGCGGCGGGCCTTGGGCCGGGACCCGTACACGGGCACGGACGGCCAGAAGACGCGCCGGCCGAGCAGGACGAGGACGGCGGGCAGCAGCGTCATCATCGCGGCCAGCGCGCACAGGACGCCGAGGGCGCCGAGCGGGCCCATGCCGCGGCTGCTGCCGAGGTCGGCGAAGAGCAGGCAGAGCAGACCGACCGCGACGGTCCCGGAGGAGGCGAGCACGGCGGGGCCGCAGCCGCGCAGGGTGGCCCGCATGGCGTCGTACGGCTGGGCCGCGCGCCGTAGTTCCTCGCGGTAGCGGGAGACGATGAGCAGCGCGTAGTCGGTGCCCGCGCCGAACACCAGGATGGTCATGACGCTGGAGCTCTGGCTGCTGATGGTGGTGTCGAAGACGCGGTTGAGGCCGTAGGCGGCGCCCATGGACAGGAAGTCGGCGATGCCGGCGACGATCAGCGGCACCAGCCAGAGGAACGGGCTGCGGTAGATGAGGATCAGCAGGATCGCCACGACGGCGACGGTGGTGTAGAGCACCGGTCCGCCCACCGAGCCGTAGAGGCCCCGCGCGTCGCTGGAGATGGCGTCGGGGCCGCCCACCTGGACGTCCAGGCCGTCCGCGCCGCGGGTCACCTCCCGTACGTCGGCGACGAAGGTGTCGCGTTTCTCGTCGTCCTGGCCGGGTGCCGTGGTGCTGACCGGGTACATCAGCGTGGTGCCGTCCTCGGACGGCACCGCCCGCGGCGTGCCGGTCAGGTCGAACTCGCCCTCCAGCCGCGCGATCTGCTCGGCGGCCGTCGAGCGGTCGGCCTCGGTCAGGGCGTCGTCGCGGTGGTAGACCACGACGATCGAGGTGGCCTCGCCGCCCGGCATCGCGTCCTGGATGCGCGCGACCTGGGTGGAGTCGGCGCTCTTCGGCAGGTAGTCGACCGCACGGTTCACCTGTACGTCGCCGAGTTTCGTCGCGAACGGCGCGACGCAGGCCAGCAGCACGATCCACAGACCGAGCACGGCCCAGGGCAGGGCCTTGCGGCGCTTGCCGCCTCTGTGCTCCACGCCTCCCATGCGGGGGCCTCCTTAGTTCTCTATTTATTCGTTAGCTATCGATGTTAATAGACGCCTCCAGTCTCGGGCGGCGGAAGCGGTAAATCGTCGCGCCGCGGGCTGATTCGGCCGGTACTCCCCAGGGAGGCGCGCGGCCCGTCCTACTCCCCGGGGAGTACGCTCCGCCGCGTACGGCCCGCCCGTGGCGCGTGTGGCATGCTCGTGACACCGCCGTCACCTTTCGCGGCGGACCCGCACGTTAGGGTGCGCGCGTGAATCTTCATGCAGTCATCGGTTCAGGCCCCGCCGGCGCGGCCACCGCGCGGCTCCTCGCCGAACAAGGGCATTCCGTACGGGTCATCACCAGGTCGGGCCGCGGCCCCGAACCCGGCATCGAGCACATCGCGCTGGACGCCTCCGACAGCGCCGCGCTGACCGAGGCCACCCGGGGCGCGGCCGTCGTCTACGGCTGCGCGGCGCCGCCGTACCACCGCTGGTCCGCCGACTGGCCCCCGCTGGCCGCGTCGCTGCACGCGGCGGCCGAGGCCAACGACGCCGTCCTCGTCATGCTGGGCAACCTCTACGGATACGGCCCGGTCGACGGCCCGTTGACCGAGGAGCTGCCGCTCGCCGCGACCGGCACCAAGGGCCGGGTGCGCGCCGCCGTGTGGGAGAGCACCCGGGAACTCGCCGCGCAAGGGCGCGTCAAGGCCGTCGAGGTGCGGGCGTCCGACTTCTTCGGACCGGGCGTGACCGACGGCGGACACCTCGCCGCGCGCGTCGTCCCGCGCGTGCTGCGCGGCAAGCCGGTCTCCGTACTCGGCGACCCCGACGCGCCGCACAGCTGGACCTATCTCCCCGACGTGGCGCGGGCGCTGACCGAGGTCGCGGCCGAGGAACGGGCCTGGGGCAGGGCCTGGCACGTGCCGACCCGACCCGCGCTCTCCGCGCGGAAGATGACGGACCTCCTCGCCGCCGAGGCCGGCACGGGACCCGTCGCCGTCCGCGGTCTGCCGTCCGCCGTCCTCGGTGTCGCGGGGCTCTTCTCCCCGCTGCTGCGCGAACTCCGCGAGGTCCGGTACCAGTTCGACCGGCCCTTCGTCGTCGACTCCGGCGCGTACGAGGCCGAGTTCGCGGTACGGGCCACCCCCCTCGACGAACAGATCAAGGCGACCGTCGACTGGTGGCGCACGAGACAGGGCGGGGCACAGTGATGTCCGAGGAGGTAAGCGCGCCGAGCGCGCGGCACGGTGACATCGCGGTCGTGGGCATGGCCTGCCGGTTCCCGGGCGCGGCCGACGTCAACCAGTACTGGCGCCTGCTGACCGACCCCCGCCCCCAGTTCTCCCGCATACCCGACGAGCGGTGGCGGGCCGCCGCCTTCCTCGGCGACAGCTTCCGCGACTCCTCCGCCGCCTACACCGACACCATGGCGCTGCTGCCCGACGTCGGCCACTTCGACGCCGCGCACTACGGCATCCCGCCGCGCCGCGCCAGGGCGATGGACCCCCAGCACCGGCTCCTCGTCGACCTCGCCCGCGAGGCGGTCCAGGACGCCGGGTGGGAGACCGAGGGCTTCGACCGCGAGGAGACCTCGGTGATCACCTCGCTCACCGAGAGCGGCTACCGGGAGATCAGCACCCTGCGGGTCCGGATGCGCCAGCTGACCGGCGGCGAGTTCGGCACCGGCGCGAGCGACCCCGCCGCCCCGGAGATGGTCCGCGCCGTCGACGGACTGCACGGCACCTCCGTGGCCGGGCTCCTGCTCAACATGGGCCCGAGCACCGTCAGTTCCGTCTTCGACCTGCACGGCGAGAGCTACGCCCTGGACTCGGCGTGCTCCGGCGGACTCATGGCCGTCGCCAACGCCGTGACCGCGCTGCGCGCCGGACGGTGCCGCATCGCCCTCGCCGGCGGCGCCCAACTGGTGCTCACCCCCGACCTGCTGGTGGGACTGTGCAGGATCGGCGCCATCTCGCGCACCGCCCGCTGCCTGCCGTTCGGCGCGGAGGCCGACGGCTTCGTGCTCGGCGAGGGCGCCGGGATGCTCGTACTGCGCCCGCTCGCCGACGCGCTCGCGGCCGGGGACCGGGTCTACGCCGTGATCCGCGGCGTCGGCACCGCCAACGACGGCACCGTGCAGGGCGGGATGCACCCGCAGGCCGCCGGCCAGTTGCGCGCCCTGCGCCGCGCCTACCGCGACGCGGGCCTGGCCCCGGACTCGATCGGGTTCCTGGAGGCGCACGGCACGGCCACCACGGTCGGGGACCCGGTGGAGATCGGTGCCCTGCGCGAACTGCGCGGCCCGGACGCGGCCCCCGCCTACCTCGGGTCGGTGAAGGCGGTCGTCGGGCACTCGCTCGCCGCCGCCGGGGTGGCCGGGCTGATCAAGGCCGTCCTCGCCGTGCACCGCGGGGTCGTCCCGCCGCAGCCGCGGTTCGGCCTCGCGGACGCGCCCGGCCTCGGCGGAGCGGGACTGACCGTACCCACGGAGCCCGCCGCGTGGCCGCTTCCCGGACCGGCGCGCCGGGCCGGGGTCAGCGCCTTCGGATTCGGCGGCACCGGCGTCCACCTGGTCCTGGAACAGAGCGGTCCGCCGGCCGGCCCGGAGACGGACGAGAAGGGACCCCACGTCCTGCTGCTCAGCGCCAGGGACCGTACCGGACTGGCCCGGCACGCCCGCGAACTCGCCGAGGTCATCGCCGACGACAAGCCCTCGCTGGCCCGGGTCGCCGACACCCTGGCCCGCCGGACACCCCTCACGGAACGGATGTCCCTGCCGGTGGACGACCACGCCGACGCCGTCACCGCGCTGACCGAGGCGGCCCGCGCCCTCGCCGAAGGACGGGAGGTGGCCGCGGACGCCGCGCAGCCCCGCGCCGGGGAGCGCGGGCAGCCCCTGACCCTGCCGCCCAGCCCGCTCGCCCCGCGCCGGCACTGGGTCGTCGACGCGGACCGCCGCGACGCCGGGAACACCCCGACCGAGCCCCTGCCGCAGGACCCGGTGACGGTCGTCGGGCCGCTGCCGCACGGTCCGGCGAGGACCGCCGAGCCGCTGCCGCACGACCCGGTGAGGCCCCCCGGGCCGCCGCCGTACGACCCGGTGCCGGCCACCGCGCCCCCGCCGCCCGTCGGCACCGCCCCGTCGTCCGCCGTCGTGCTCGAAGAGGTCGCGCGGATCGGGGTCTTCCCGCCCTCCGACGTCGGCGTGCGGATGGCCCTCGGCACCGACCTCGGCTTCGACTCGCTGATGCTGGAGGAGCTGGAGACCCGGATAGGACAGCGCATACCGGGGTTCCGCACCGACGAGATGTACGAACCCGGGCTCACCGTGGAACGCCTCATCACCCTCGCCGGCGGACGGGCCGCCGACGCCGTCCCCGCGGCGGCGGTGCCGGAACCCGCCTGGGACCCCGCGACCGCCCGCGTCGACGACTTCCCCGAGGTGCGGCGGTTCGAGGACCGGTTCCACGCGGTCGCCGACAGCGGCGCGGCCTACCCGTACTTCCGGGTCCACCAGGGCAACGTCCGCGACACCACCGTCGTCGACGGCCGGACCTACCTGTCCTTCGGCAGCTACAACTACCTCGGGCTCTCCGGCCACCCGGCGGTCGACGCGGCCGCGCACCGCGCGGTGGACCGCTACGGCACCTCGGTCTCCGCCAGCCGCGTGCTCTCCGGCGAACGGGAGCTGACCGTACGGCTGGAGCGCGCCCTCGCCGGCTTCCTGGGCGTCGAGGACTGCGTGGCCCTGGTCAGCGGGCACGCCACCAACGTCACCGCGGTGGGACACCTCGTCGGCCGGGGCGACCTGGTGCTGCACGACGCGCTCGCCCACGACAGCATCCTGCAGGGGGTCGCGCTGTCCGGCGCGGCGCGGCGCCCGTTCGCCCACAACGACACCGCACAGCTGGAACACCTGCTGCGCGTCAACCGGGGCCGCTTCCGCCGCGTCCTGATCGCCGTCGAGGGCGCCTACAGCATGGACGGCGACCTCGTGGACCTGCCGGCCGTGATCGGGCTGAAGCGGCGCTACGGCGCGCTGCTCCTGGTCGACGAGGCGCACAGCATCGGCACGGTCGGCGAACGGGGGCGCGGCGTCGGCGAGTTCCACGGGGTGCGCCGGGCGGACGTCGACCTGTGGATGGGCACCCTCTCCAAGGCGTTCGCGAGCTGCGGCGGCTACCTCGGCGGCTCGGCCCGGATGGTGCGCTGGCTGCGCCACACCCTGCCGGGCTTCGTCTACAGCGTCGGCCTGACCCCGGCCAACGCCGCGGCCGCGCTCGCCGCCACCGAGCTGATCGTCGCCGAACCGCACCGCGTCCGGGACCTGCGGCGCAACGCGGACCTCTTCCGCTCCCTGGCCCGGTCGGCGGGGCTGGCGACGGGCGACAGCGCCCACACCCCGATCGTGCCCTGCGTGCTGGGGGACTCGGCGCGGACCCTGCGGGTCGCCGACCGGCTCTACGCCCGCGGCGTCATCGCCGATCCCATCTTCCATCCGGCCGTCGAGGAGGGCCTGTCGAGGCTGCGGTTCTTCGTCACCAGCGAGCACCGGGAGGAGGACATACGGCGGGTCGTGCCGCTCCTGGCCGAGGAGGTGGCGTCCGCCGGAGGCTGACCGGGTCATCTCACGTCACCCGGCCCACTCAGATCAGGGTGCGTTCGATACGGCTGAGCACGGCGTTCCCCTCGGGGGCGGACCCGTCCTGGCCGGTCTCCTCCACGGGGGTGCCCTTGTGCTCCCGGGTGGTGCCCACCCGCTGGGAGAGCAGATAGGCGATGATCTCCGCCTCCTGCTCCTGGACGTCGTCGTAGGTGGCGCGCAGGAGCATGTCGCGGACCACGTCGGGGTCGAGGTTGGGGAAGAGGAGACGCGCGGTCCCCTCGTCCAGCAGACCGGCCCCGCGGTGACAGCAGATGATGTGGCCCAGCTCGTGCAAGATGATGTGCTCCTGATGCGCGCTGGTGGTGTCGGCGTCGTAGAAGATGAGGTCCTCGTCGCGGGCGGCGACCCACATGCCGCACGGGTGCGACGCCGGCATCCGCATCGGGAGCAGCACGATCGGACGGCCGCGCACGTTGCCGAGGTGGGCGCAGAGCTCGGCGACGTCGGCCACGTCCGGGAGTTCCAGGTCGGCCAGGCGCCGGGCGCCGTCCTTGCGCAGCCTCTTCAGCCGGCCGCGGCGGTCGTCCTCGGCCGGCCCGGCCTTCCGCCACCCTCTCACCGCTTCGGACCACCGCCCTCCGCCTCGGGCGGGTCGGTGACCGGCGGAAGGCCCTGCAACTGCCGGTACTGGTCCATGATGGCCGTGATGGCCTGGAGGTTCTCCCGCTTCATGCCCGCCGCCCGCATCGCCACGGCGCGCACCCCCGCCTGCCGCAGCGCCTCGACCGCCGCCAGCTCGCCCAGCACCGACTCGGCGACCTGGTCGTCGAAGAAGTAGGCCACGGAGACACCGAAGAACTTCGCCAGGGCCGCCAGCAGGTCCGGTGAGGGGTTGGAGCGCTTGCCCGTGCGCAGCTGCGACAGGTAGACGCCGCCGACCTTCAGGTCGGGGCTGCTCCGCTTCAGCTCCTCCGCCACTTCGGCGTTGGTCCAGTGCCTGCCCTTGGGGCGGACGGTCCTGAAGAGGTCGTCCAGGCGGGTGGCGAGCAGCGGCCGCTCCTCGGGCTCGGTCACGCGCGTTCCCCCCTTCGATCACCCCCGCGGTCATGCTCCTGACTGCACCGCAGTTTTCCAGATTAGCTGGCAGTTGACAATTGGGCATGTCTCGGCCAACGTTGGAGCCCGCCGATAGCTGGCAGTTAACTTGGCTCGCGGGGGTGGCCGAGTTGCATGCCGGGGGAATCGGCCCTGGCCGGCCCTCGGGGGATGGGTCGGCCCGGCCCGCCCGGTCTGCCGGAAGACAGACCGGGCGGGAACCCTCAACCAGCCTTCGCGAGCTTGCGGTAGGCCGCCGCGACCTGGGTCAGCCAGGCGATCTCCGCCGGGAAGTTGTCCGGATCACGGTCCTCGAACCCCGCGGCGTACGCGGCGTCCGCGCCGTCGGCCGTGTCCAGGCTGTCGGCGGGCACGGTGCCGACCCGCTTGGCGCGCAGGGCCTGCCGGATGCGGGCGGCCTCGGCGAACGCCTGCCGGGACTCCGCGCTCGCCTCCGGCCCCGCGGCGCCCGTGCCGTCGGCGGTCCGGTCGATGTACGGACGCAGGTCCCGCCAGCCGTCCCGTATCTCGACCACCCGCCGGTGCAGGCGGTAGTCGAGGTCGGAGACCGCCGCGGCCCCCTGCGGCTCCAGCACGATGTCCGGGGAGGACTCGTACAGATCGCGCCAGAGCGGGTACAGCGTCCGGTACGAGCGGTAGCTGTCCGACCAGTCCAGGAGCCGGACGGCCGGCGCGCCCCAGGACGGCACGGTCAGGCTGACGGAGAGCAGCAGGATGCCCGCCGCGCTGAAGACGTTCGAGGCGAGCGTCCAGGCGCCGATGTCGAGGCCCGCGGCCGCGGTGAGGATGTTGACCGTCCGGGCCGCGCAGTACAGGAACAGCACCACCGCGGCGACCGACAGCAGCCGCAGCGCCTGCCGCAGCGACGGCTTGTCGGTCATCCGGGCGTACGGCCCGCACTGCCGGAAGATGGTCACGCAGGGCACCGCCTGCGAGACGATGAACAGCAGCAGGTAGGTGAGGACCAGCGGCTGCCCGCTGCCGGTGTCGAAGTCGGACGACGGCCGCCCGGTCCCGTCCGCGACGAGGAAGAGCACCGCCAGCACCGTGTCCAGGGCGATCCCCGTGATCAGCCAGTACCGGGTCCTGCGCGCCGCCTCCTCCTCGGCGGCCGCCCACTGCAGCAGGATGATCTGCGCGCTGACGCAGAACGCCACCGCCGACAGGTGCATCACCAGGATCGCGAGGTTGCCCACCCCGAGGAAGGCACCGTCGCCCATGGCGACCGCGCCCATCGTGAAGGTCAGGCACTGCAGCAGCAGCGTGATCACCAGCGTGCGCCAGGCCCGGTCCCGCCAGGCGCGCCGCGCCTGGCAGAGCCGGTAGACGAGGGCGGCGTACGAGGAGAGCGCCGCGATGACGAAGCCGAGCGTTCTGACGGTGTTCACGGCCCCGTCGGCACCTCGAGGCCGATGGACTCGGCCGTGACGGCGACGGCGAAGTCGAAGAAGGTCCGCTCGTCGCTGACGCTGTCGTGGGTACGGCTGAACACCTGGAAGACCAGCAGTCCGATCAGACCGCTCCACAGCACGATGCCGCGCTCCACGAGGTCCGCGTACGGGGCCTCGGGCACTCCGCCGAACAGCGCCAGGGCCTCCGGCCGCAGCAGCGGCGGACCGGGCACCGCCCGCCGGGGCGGGGTGAGTTCACCGGCCTCCAGGGCGGCGCGCACGATACCGGCCAGCACGGCGGGGGTGCGCGAGGCGGGCGGGACGGTGTCCTGCGGAGCCTGGTAGCCCGGCACGGGCGAACCGTAGATCAGTGTGAACTCGGGGGTGTGGTCGAAGGACCACTGCCGCAGCGCCCGCGCCACGGCGAGCAGCCGGGCGCCGGCCGGCGCACCGGCGTCGACGGCGGCCCGGTCGGCCTCCTCCATCGCGGCCGCGGACGCGTTGTAGGCGTCGATGACCAGGGCGGTCAGCAGGTCGTCGCGGTGCGGGAAGGCGGCCTCGACGGCCGTGCGGGAGTGACCGCCGGCCTCGGCGACGGCGTCGAGCGACAACTGCCCGGCCCCCAGCGTGCCCAGCAGTCGGCGTGCGGTGTCCTTGATGGCCGCCGTGGCCCCGACGGTCTCGTCGGCGGCGGGACTCGTTCCGGATTCCATGGTCGAACCGTACCTGTCGGTGGCCCTTCAACGGCACGGTAGGCGGGGAAAAACCGGCGTGCGACGGGTCCCGGGCCGGCCCTCCTCCCCAAGTCCGGGAGGAGGGCCGCGACGAGGGCCGCCGGGACCCCTGTCCGTCAGGGGTACGAGACCACCTTCGACGGAACCGTCGACGTTCCCGACGTCGGCGACCCCGTGTCGTTGATGACGCGTTCGTACTGGCCGTTGCCGCCGAGCGAGACGACCAGCAGGCCGTGGAAGCGGACCCCCGGCGTGTTCGGGGCGGCGAAGCCGTGGTGCTGCACGATGGCCGGGTCGACGTTGTAGTAGCAGTAGCTGCCCAGTCCCCAGCCCTCGTGCTGCGTCACCTGGTCGCCGACCTTGTACGCGGCGTACCCCTTGAGCGAGCCGTTCTGGATCGCGGCCTGGTTCGGGGCGTCGTACGCCTTCTCGTTCTGGAAGAAGATCGTGCGGCCCCGCTGGCCGTTCCACTGCACGTCGTACCTGTTGAAGTGCTCCACGAAGAGGCCGGTGGCCAGGACGTCGTCGCCGTTGACGACGACGCCGTGGTCGGCCCGGTTGGTCTCCCAGCCGACGCCCTCGCCGTGGTCGGCGCGCCAGACCCAGGTGTGGTCGACGATCGTGTGCCGGCTGTTGATCACCATGCTGGTGGTGGCCTTGCCGGGGCCCGCCCCGCCGATGCGGATGAACACGTCCTGGACGGTGGTCGGGTCGGCGGAGTGATCCCGCGAGGCGCCCCGCGGGCCGACCTCCAGCAGCGTCTCGGAGTTGACCGGACCGGCGTCGACGAGGAACCCGGCGAGGCGCACCCCGTCGACGTCGGCGAGCTTCAGCGCGGTCACCCCGTTGTCGGGGATGAGCGTCGCGTAGCCGAGGCCGAGCACCACCGTGCCGGCGCGGTCCACCTCGACCGGCCGGTCCAGGTGGTAGACGCCGGGGGTGAGCAGCAGGTGCAGCCCCTCGTCGAGCGCCTGGTTGAGGGTGGCGGCGGTGACACCGGGACGTGCCACGTAGAACGCCGTCAGCGGCAGCGACGTACCGCGCGGGGTGCCGTTGCCCCAGGAGACACCGCGGGCGTCCGTGCGCTTCTCCGGCAGGAACACCCGGTACTCGCTGCCCTGGAGGTACAGGAACGGCTTCTCGCGGGAGACGGGGGTGGTGGCGAGCGTGGTGTACGGCGGCTCCGGGAAGCTCTGCGCGGGGGCGCCCTCGACGCCGGAGAAGACCATGTTCCAGACGGCGTTGAGCCAGCCGCCGACGGAGCTGTCCCGGGTGTACCACTGCTGCTGGGAGTACGGACCGACCTGGCCGTCGATCCGGCTGTCGGCGATGTAGCCGCCGCTCGCCCAGCCGTAGCCGGCGGGCGCGAGGTCGAGCCCGCCGCGTACGTGCATCCGGCGGAACGGCGCCGCCTGCGACACCGCCCAGCGGTTGGTGCCGTTGACCGGGACCAGCGCGAGGTTCTCCGCCGAACGCCAGAAGTTCTGGGTCGCGTTGCCGTTGAACCAGCCCGCGTCGACCGTGACGTCACCGTTGATGGTCGTGTCGTCGGGAGAGAGTCCCAGACCGGCGATGGAGGTGTAGAAGCCGATCTGCGCGTTGAGGCCGTTGTACGTGCCCGGCTTGAAGAACAGGGCGT
This sequence comes from Streptomyces sp. CRN 30, assembly GCF_034105845.1. Classification (NCBI taxonomy): domain Bacteria; kingdom Bacillati; phylum Actinomycetota; class Actinomycetes; order Kitasatosporales; family Streptomycetaceae; genus Streptomyces; species Streptomyces sp. CRN 30. The sequence continues at coordinate 75,984 of NZ_JAVRHI010000515.1, forward strand.
AGCGGCCGGTGCCGAACTGCGCCGACTCCTGCTGGCGGAAGATCTCGTCCAGCCGGGCCTGGATGCCGGGGGTCGAGGGGTCGAAGACGATGACGTTCGGGCCGAGGTCGCCGCCGCCGGGGAGGGCGGCGCGGGGCTTGTTCCGGCCGGCCCGCGCCGTGGTGGCGGTGCCGGCGGGAGCGGTGGCCGCGGTGCCGGCGGGGGCGGCGGACGCCGGGGCGGCGGACGCCAGCGCGGCGAGCACGGGGGCGGCAGCGGCGGCCCCGAGGACGGCTCTGCGGCCGGGGGCGGGCATGCCGGAACCGGTGGGGGAGGACATGGGCGGCTCTCCAGTCTGTTCAGGAAGTGAACGGTGGGGGAGAAGGGAGCGCTCTCTCGCCGGGGCATGCTTCAGCCTTCCGAACGCGGGCGTCAAGGGGTGCGACGCATGTCCGCGAAGTGTGTCCGGGCCCTTGACGGGGTCGGTCGCCCCGGTTTAACTCACGTCCTAAATTAAGCCGTGATGGACCATCGTGGCGTGCACTCCCCGAAGGGACACCGAGAAGCCATGCGCATCCGAGCCGCGGCCGCAGGCGCCGTCACCCTGTCTCTCGCCCTCGCCGCCTCGGCCTGCGGCGGCGGGTCACCGACCGGCGGCGGGTCCGACGACTCGCCGAAGACCCTGACGTACTGGGCCTCCAACCAGGGCGCGAGCGTCGAGGTCGACAAGAAGGTCCTCCAGCCGGAACTCGACAAGTTCGAGAAGGAGACCGGCATCGAGGTGAAGCTGGAGGTCGTGCCCTGGTCCGACCTGCTCAACCGCATCCTCACCGCGACCACGTCAGGACAGGGCCCCGACGTCCTCAACATCGGCAACACCTGGAGCGCCTCGCTCCAGGCCACCGGCGCCCTGCTGCCGTGGGACGCGAAGAATTTCGACGCGATCGGCGGCAGGGACCGCTTCGTCGACGCCGCCCTCGCCTCCACCGGCGCCGAGGGCAAGGACCCGGCCGCCGTCCCCCTGTACTCCATGGCCTACGCGCTCTACTACAACAAGAAGATGTTCGCCGACGCCGGCATCAGCGAACCCCCCGCCACCTGGGACGACCTCGTCGCCGCCGGCCGGAAGCTGTCCAAGGACGGCACATGGGGCCTGGGCGCGGAGGGTTCCAACGTCTCCGAGAACATCCACCACACCTTCGTCTTCGCCGAGCAGCACGGCGCGAAGTTCTTCACCCCCGACGGCACGGCCGACTTCGCGAACGACGGGGTCGTCACGGCGGTCAAGGAGTACGTCGACCTGATGGCCGCCGACAAGGTCATCGCCCCCGGCAACGCCGAGTACGCGCAGAACCAGTCCGTGAGCGACTTCGCCAAGGGCAAGAACGCCATGCTCCTCTGGCAGTCCGCCTCCGCCAACCTCAAGAGCCAGGGCATGGACGAGGACGCCTACGGGGTGGCCCCCGTACCCGTCCGCTCGGGCACACCCGGCGGCGGCACCCAGGCCAACTCCATGGTGGCCGGCATCAACATGGCCGTCTTCAAGAACACCGACAACCTCGACGGCGCGCGGAAGTTCGTGAAGTTCATGACGAGCGACGCCGAACAGACCGTCCTCAACAAGGCGTACAGCTCCATACCGCCGGTGAAGGCCGCCCAGTCCGACCCGGCCTTCGACACCCCCGCCAACGCCGTCCTCAAGGACACCCTCGCCAAGAGCGCCGTCGCCCTGCCGCAGGTCGCCGCCGAGTCCCAGTTCGAGACGGCCGTCGGCACCGCCGTCAAGGAGCTGTTCGCCGACGCCGCCGCCGGCCGCGCCGTCACCACCGCGTCGGTGAAGGCGAAGCTGGAGAAGGCCGAGCAGCAGATGCCGGCGGAGTGACCACCGTGACGACGACCGCTCCCGAGAGGGCCGGCGGCCCCGCGCCGCACGGCGGCCCCCCGTCCGGTGCGGCGACGGGCGGCCCCCGCCGCCGCACCGGCCGCGTCCGCCGGATCTCCCTGCCCTACCTGCTCCTCCTGCCCGCCCTGCTCCTCGAACTCCTCGTCCACCTGGTGCCGATGGTCATCGGCTCCGTGATGAGCTTCAAGGAACTGACCCAGTTCTTCATCCGCGACTGGGGCACCGCCCCCTGGTCCGGCCTGGACAACTACCGCGTCGCCGTCGACTTCGACGCCCCGGTCGGCGAGGAACTGCTCCACTCCTTCCTCGTCACCCTCGGCTTCACCCTCCTCTCGGTGGGCCTGTGCTGGGCCGTCGGCACCGCCGCCGCGATCTGCATGCAGGACGCCTTCCGCGGCCGGGGCCTGCTCCGCGCGCTGTTCCTCGTCCCGTACGCGCTGCCCGTCTACGCCGCCGTCATCACCTGGGTCTTCATGTTCCAGCACGACAACGGCCTGGTGAACCACGTCCTGCACGACCAGCTCGGCCTCACCGACAAGCCCTCCTTCTGGCTGATCGGCGACAACGCCTTCGTCGCCCTGCTGACGGTCTCCGTCTGGAAGGGCTGGCCGTTCGCCTTCCTCATCGTCATGGCCGGCCTGCAGAACATCCCCAAGGAGCTGTACGAGGCCGCCGCCCTGGACGGCGCGGGCACCTGGCAGCAGATCCGCCGCATCACCCTGCCGTCGCTGAGCGCCGTCAACCAGGTCCTCGTCCTGGTGCTCTTCCTGTGGACGTTCAACGACTTCAACACGCCGTACGTGCTCTTCGGCAAAACCGCCCCCGCCTCGGCCGACCTGATCTCCGTCCACATCTACCAGGAGTCCTTCGCCACCTGGAACTTCGGCCGCGGCTCCGCCATGTCGGTCCTGCTGCTGCTCTTCCTGCTCGTCGTGACGGGGATCTACCTGGCCGTCACCTCCCGCGGACGGAGGGTCCGTACCCGTGTCTGACACCGCGCCCCGCTCACCGATGGCCCCGCCCCGCTCCTTCCTCTGGACCCGGCGGATCTTCCTGACCCTCCTCACGGGCTTCGTCCTGCTCCCCGTCCACGTCATGGTCTCCAGCTCGCTCAAGCCCCTCGCGGACGTCACGAGCACGTTCCGCTGGCTGCCCAGCGAACTGACCGTCCGCCCCTACATCGACATCTGGTCCACCGTCCCCCTCGCCAAGTACTTCGTGAACTCCCTGATCGTGGCGGGCGCGGCGACCGTCTGCTCGGTCGTCGTCGCGGTCTTCGCCGCCTACGCCGTCAGCCGCTACGACTTCCGCGGCAAACGCGTCTTCACGGTCACGGTCCTGTCGACGCAGATGTTCCCCGGCATCCTCTTCCTGCTGCCCCTGTTCCTCATCTACGTCAACATCGGCAACGCCACCGGCATCGCCCTGTTCGGCTCCCGCGGCGGCCTGATCCTCACCTACCTCACCTTCTCCCTGCCGTTCTCCATCTGGATGCTGATCGGGTACTTCGACTCGGTTCCGCGCGACCTGGACGAGGCGGCGCTCGTCGACGGCTGCGGCCCGCTGCGCGCCCTCTTCCGCGTCGTCGTCCCCGCCGCGATCCCGGGCATCGTCGCCGTCGCCGTCTACGCCTTCATGACCGCCTGGGGCGAGGTGCTCTTCGCGTCGGTGATGACCAACGACACCACCCGCACCCTCGCCGTCGGCCTCCAGGGCTACTCCACCCTCAACGACGTCTACTGGAACCAGATCATGGCCGCCTCCCTCGTGGTGAGCGTCCCCGTGGTCGCCGGTTTCCTCCTGCTCCAGCGGTACCTCGTCGCCGGCCTGACCGCCGGCGCCGTCAAGTGACCCACACCCCCACGCCCACCCCCGCACCCCCTCGGAAGGGACCTACGTGACCATCGACCTCGCCGCTCTCCCGCACGACTTCCTGTGGGGCACGGCCACTTCGGCCTACCAGATCGAGGGAGCCGTCGCCGAGGACGGCCGCTCCCCGTCGATCTGGGACACCTTCTCCCACACCCCAGGGAAGACCGCCGGTGACGACCACGGCGACACGGCCTGCGACCACTACCACCGCTGGCGCGAGGACATCGCCCTGATGCGACGCCTCGGCACCAACGCCTACCGGCTGTCGGTGGCCTGGCCGCGCGTCGTGCCCGGCGGTGCCGGCGAGGTCAACACCCGTGGCCTGGACTTCTACGACCGCCTGGTCGACGCCCTCCTGGAAGCGGGCATCACCCCGTCCGTCACCCTCTACCACTGGGACCTGCCGCAAGTGCTCCAGGACCGCGGCGGCTGGCCCGAGCGCGACACCGCCGAACACTTCGCCTCGTACGCCTCCGTGGTCGCGGAGCGCCTCGGCGACCGCGTCACCCACTGGGCGACGCTCAACGAACCCCTCTGCTCCGCCTGGATCGGTCACCTGGAGGGCACCATGGCCCCCGGCTGGACCGACCTGACGGCGGCCGTCCGCGCCTCCTACCACCTCCTCCTCGCCCACGGCCTCGGCATGCGGGCGATCCGGGACAACGCCCCCGGCGCCCAGGTCGGCATCGTCAACAACCTCTCCACCATTCACCCCGCCTCCGGCCGCGACGAGGACCTCGCGGCCGCCCGCCGCATGGACGGCCACACCAACCGCTGGTGGCTCGACCCCGTCCACGGCCGCGGCTTCCCCAGCGACATGCGCGAGCTGTACGGCGTCGACCTGCCCGAACGCCCCGGCGACCTCGACCTCATCGGCGCCGGCCTCGACTGGCTCGGGCTGAACTACTACTTCCCGCAGACCGTCGCCGACGACCCCGCCGCCCCCGCCCCCCACGTCCGCACCGTCCGCCGTGACGGCGTCCCCCGCACCGGCATGGACTGGGAGATCGACCCGAGCGGCATCGAGGAACTGCTGCTCCGCCTGGCGGACGAGTACGGCGCGCGGAAGCTGTACGTCACGGAGAACGGCTCCTCCTTCCCGGACACCGTCCGCCCCGACGGCACCGTGGACGACCCCGAACGGGCGGACTACCTCACCTCCCACCTCGCCGCCTGCGCCTCCGCCGCCCGCCGGGGCGCCCCGCTGGCCGGGTACTTCGCCTGGTCCCTGCTGGACAACTTCGAGTGGGCGTACGGCTACGACAAGCGGTTCGGCCTCGTCCACGTCGACTACCGGACCCAGGTCCGCACGGTCAAGGGCAGCGGACGGCGGTACGCGGAGATCATCGACGCCCACGGGCGGGAGCGGGAGGGGCGTGCGGAGCGGGAGGGGAAGGGCGGACGGGAGGCTGCCTGAGTCTCCCGTCTCCGTCCCCCTTCCCTTTCCTCAGGTGCGCGCCAGCAGGGCCTCCACGGCCGTGGGTGTCGCCGGGTGCCGTCCCACCAGGACGGCGCCTGCCGGGGACGCGCCTGCCGAGGACGCGCCCGACGGGGACGCGCCGGTCGGCGCCCATCCGTCGTCGCACCCCAGTAGGCCGGCCACCGCGTCGCACGCCGCGGGGTGCGCGGCGAGCAGCCGCAGCCCCCGGGCGGCGGCGGGGGACGGGTCCTCCGCCGCCCACCCGTCGTCGCAGCCCAGCAGCGCGGCGAGCGCGTCGCACGTCTCCGGGCGGGCGGC